>JAUZRH010000179.1 GCA_030950555.1 Mariprofundus sp.
TGATTCATCCGGCTTACGGAAGATGAAGATATATCTTTCAGTTGCGAGGTAACTTAAAGCGTTAACTATTTTTTATAGTTGGTGAAGGATGCTTTTTTTTTAAAATCATCTTTTGATGATCGGTCCATCCTATTGGCAACATGTTTTTTGAAAAAAGTGTCAACTACTTTTGGGGTTATATGAAGGATGCCAATATTTCTGCTCTCTTTGTGGTTCTGTGGTTTTTTAGTGGGCGACTTTAGTCGCGCAGCAACATCAAAGCCAAAGAATTACCGCCCCACGCCTTCGCGGGGGGGGCAGGTTCTGCGTGGGAATGGCGGGCGTCAACATGCTTCTGATCAGGCTTTTTATCACAGACAAAGCGCTTCGCTTTGTGTTTATATCGCATGTAAGGGCCGCGGAAATAATTAACTATCCCATTCTACTGGTCGATAAGTCCCTCTTCTACGTTGAAGAATCAGCCACTTTTTAAAAGCAATATGACTACCTATCGCGCCCATTCAGGGCTCGCTTATGCACCAAACCCTTCGCCTTGAAGAGGAACTTCTATCCTGCGCAGCTTGGGACACTTTATTATTTCCGAGGCCCTAAGTCCGACTTGTTAATCTCGGCCCAATAAATAAACAGAATATCCAAGGAATGGTGCTGATTGACGCTCTTGATTACATAGCTATTAGCACCTAGGTCATAGCTATTGGCAATATCCTGCTCATCATCGGAGGTTGAAAACATCACCACCGGCACATATTTGGTGGGTTCATGGCAGCGAATCCATTTTAGTACCTGTAAACCATCCACTTTGGGCATTTTTAAATCCAGTAAAATCATGCCGGGTAGCTCATCTACGGACATAGCCGTCAGTTGATCAATGGCATCCTGTCCACCGCAGGCTTCTATCGTTTGAAGCCCCACTGATTTTTTTGTCACTTGTCGTCGAATTAGCAGCCGTTCATCGAGATTGTCATCTACGTACATGATCTTTTTATTCATGCTCAATACCCCCATGTGTTGTAAAGTAAAAACAGGCCCCTTGGTCAACCGCAGCATTCACCCAAATACGACCGCCATGATGGCTAATAATACGTTCCACTGTCGCCAAGCCAATGCCGTTGCCTTCAAATTCATCTTCATTGTGCAAGCGACTGAATGGTTTGAATAATTTATCGGCGAGTTTTATATCAAAGCCCGCACCATTATCTTTCACATAAAAACAGCGATGCTTGTCCTGCATTTCAGAAGCAATGGTGATTGTCGGGTGTGCCACCTTGTAGCTGTACTTCCAAGCATTGCCGATGAGATTATTTAGCACCACGGCCAACATCGCTTTATCGGCGGCCTGGGCTTGCATGTTCGCCTCAATTTCGATGCTCACGGTATGATGCGGATCTGCTTCTCGTAAGCTATCGACGACCTTCTGCACAATAGCCGATAAGTCCACTCTGTGAAATTGCAGTTCGGTAGAGCTGGCGCGCGAAAAATCCAGCAAATCCTGAATTAAATCACCCATATGCGTGGCCGCAGATGAAATGCGGGAGAGCATAAACTGTGCATCATCCGGTAGCTCGGCGGCATAATCTTCCTGCAGTGCTTCACAATAGTTGCAGATATGGCGCAGTGGTGCGCGCAAATCATGCGACGCTGAATAAGAAAAACTTTCCAGTGTCTGGTTGCTCAACAGTAAGGCCTGATGCTTTTCACGCACCTCATCTTCCGCCCGTTTGATACGTAAGCCTACGCGTACCTTGGTCTGTAATAGTTCATCATCAATCGGTTTGGTCAGATAATCTAGGGCGCCGCTTTCGAGTCCGCGAATCACCCGATCCTGATCCCGATAACGCGCCGAGATAAAGATCACTGGAATCTGTTTGACCAGGTCAATCTGAAGCAAACGATCCAGTGTTTCATAACCATCGATGCCCGGCATCTGCACATCAAGTAAAATCAAATCGGGCAACTTGGCGGCCGCAATATCTAGGCACTGCTCACCCGATTCCGCAGTGATCGTATCGTAGTCATCTTCCAGAATCTGTTCAACCAGATCCATATTGTCCTCATTATCATCGACAATCAAAATCAAAGCACGTTCACGCATGGTTAGCCTCCAGATAAAAAGCAATACGCTGCAGCAGCATTTCATCATCAATCGGTTTGGTTAAATAGGCATCACAACCGGCATCCAGGCAGTCGCGTTCATCATTGGCCATGGCATGCGCAGTTAATGCCAATACCGGGATATGACAGATACGCTGATCCTGTCGAATCAAACGCGTGGCCTCTAGGCCATTCAGGTCGGGTAGAGATATATCCATCAATATCAGATCAATGCCGCCTGATTGCAAGCGTGCCAATGCGGGGCGGGCCCGATCAAAGCCTTCCACCGTATAGTCTTCATCTTCCAAGATCTCGGTAACCAAGTCCATGTTGTCCGGATTATCTTCAATCACCATAATCACACTCATAATTTCAATTCGTTAATGGCTTGTGTTACCATTGTATTCAATTCCATACCGCCTTTGATCATTACTTGCGAGGCATGTGATTCCAGCCAGTTGATCTCATCAGAACTCAATGTTTTGGCGGTGCTGACAATGAGCGGAATGCGTTTCAAGCGATCATCGTTCTGCATGCTTTGGATCACTTCAAAGCCATCCATATTCGGCATCATTAAATCCAGAATAATTAGATCAGGGGCTTTAGCACGCATTTTTGCCATGCCATCCACACCATCCACCGCCAACCGCACCTGAATATGCGCATCCTCAAAAACCTGTTGCATCAGTTCACGCACACCGGCATCGTCATCCACCACCAGCACTTCGCGGGTCTCTCCCAATAGGCGGGCATATTTAATCGATTGCAATAGTTTCTCTGGCACAATCGGTTTCTCCAGATATTCAATAGCGCCGAGTTTCATGCCTAAGGCTTTGTTATCCATCATCGTTGCCATCAACACGGGGATATTTTTGGTATTAGGGTCCGCTTTTAATGCCTGCAGTACCGACCAACCATCTTTATGCGGCATCTGCACATCCAGGGTGATCGCGGCCGGCTGTTGTTCTTTGGCAATCTTCAAGCCATCATCGCCATTATTGGCGCAAATCACCTGATAACCATCATCACGTAAACACTGCTGAAATAGCTCCAGGACATCGGCATTATCATCAATACAGAGAATGACTGCTTTCCCTTTGCTTATATCGGAGAGCGAGGGTGTTTGGGGCTCTATGATATCAGCCGGGCGTTCTCCTTCAACAGACTGCTGTTGGGGCAAGCAGACGGTAAACACAGAGCCTTCGCCATACACACTGCTTACCTCAATATGGCCGCCCATTAGTTCAATAAAGTTTTTGGTAATATTTAGGCCCAAGCCCGTACCACCGTACGCGCGGGTATTACTGCCGTCGGCCTGACGAAAGGCTTCAAAAATAAATTGCAAATCATCCTGACGCATACCAATGCCACTATCTTGCACCGCGATGGAGACCGTAGGTTCTGATCCATCTTTGGCATCGTTCAGGCTGGCGCGCATGACCACCGCCCCAGCTTCAGTGAATTTTACGGCATTGCTGACCAGATTGATCAATATTTGTTTCAAACGCACCCGATCCACATAAAGCGACAGTGCATCATCGGCTAGTTCCATGGTAAATTCCAAGCCCTTGTCTTGCCATAGACTGTTGGTTAGCTCACGCACTTCGTTCATTAATTCGCTTAACGCCAGATGTTCGGGGAATAGCTCCATGCGGCCCGCTTCCACCTTACTAATATCAAGCAAGTCATTGATTAGCCCTAGTAAATGATGGGCATTACGCTCGACTGTTTGGAGGTTTTTCAATTGCCGAGCATCCAGTTTATCACTGGCTTTTTTCAGCACACGGCCGGTGAAACCGATAATAGAGTTCATCGGCGTACGCAGCTCATGCGACATGTTAGCTAAAAACTCTGATTTTAGCCGGGTTGACTCTTCCAAGGCTCTATTCTTCTTGTCTAAATCCAAGGCGCGCTGTTCAAGATTGTGCGTTAACTCGGTCTTCGATGGCGCTTCTAGCTTTTCACGCCAAGCAGGCCAATTCAACTCAGGCGCGCTCGCTAAGCGCCACATGTAGTGCTGATAGCCATAGGCATCGGTTTCTGACTGATCACAGAGCTGTGTTAGTTGCCCTTGTTTCTCAGGCTGCTGGGGCGCACACAATACGAAGTATGAAATGCTGTGATGTTTGTCGAGGCGTAGGCTTAATTGATGGCCGGTCCCCGCTAGATCACAACCCAGAATCGCCATTCTATCGGCGACAACAGCCGGCAAGCCCAGTGCTCGCCCTAGCGCGGGTAAGCGCTGGCGTAAGTTGAGCCAGGCCTCCTCATCATGCACATGTATCTGCGCCAGTTCTCTCATTTCGTAACCTCCCCGGCAGGCCATGTGGCTAGCGGCCGCTTACCCCAATAATGCACCACAATACTACTGGCATCATCCCGCCCATCGGCCAGTTGGCGCATGGTGTGCAAAGCGATGGTAGATGTGCTTAATCCATGTTGTAGTAGCGAGCGCCATTGGTCCGAGCTGGTGCTGCGGCGAATACCGTCACTGTGTGCTACCAGCCATTGACCCGGCTGACACTGCCAATGCTGCACGCTTGGCGTGGGCATGTGGTAGCCGATAATACCTTGCTGCTCATTGCTGCGTGCCACTTGAAATCGACTTTGATGCGTAGCGTTGCTATGAAAATGACATAATGAAACATCACCGATATGCACAAAATCCAAGCGACCGTCGGCACGCAAGAGAAATGCTACGGCCACCATGCCACGTGAATTTCGCAATTGTGCATGCAGAGCGACAAACAGGGCTATCAAATCTACTTTATCGGCTGTTTTTAGTAATTTTTTTGTTACCGCCAGTGCCTGCTGTTGAATGCGTTCAGCCTCGATGCCATGGCCGCTACCATCACACAATAGGCCGAATAGGCCTTCGGCATGCTGATAGCTCCAAACACCATCACCGCAGTGCGGTGCCTGACCCAGCATGGGCTGGCTCTGACACGTTATATCAGCGAACTCTTCAGTTTGCATTGCACCCAAATCCTCAACCCACCCTGTGGGCTATTTTCAATCTGCATCGTATCCATAATGCGTTTGATTGCCGGTAGCCCTGCTCCCAGCCCTTTGCCACTGGAATACCCCTCTTGCATGGCCTGTTCAATATCCACGATGCCAGGGCCATTGTCTCGGCTCTCAATGGAAATTTTCCGGCAGACATCATCGAAGGTGAAGCGGATAAAACCGCCTTTGGCGTAGCGCACCAGGTTGGTGGCCAGTTCCGATGTGGCTGTGCTAATCAACATCGCTTCTGATGCTTTGCAGTGCGCTTCCAATGTATGACGTATCAGCAGGGTGGTGCGTACCACGTCTGCCTCATTGTTGATCTGGATGCGGCGCTCAAGCATGATGCTGGCTACTGCGTTGCATCTGTCGGATAGCACGCTGTACATCCTTGGCGAAGTAGAGGTTATCGGTGTTTATGTCTAGATGCACCAGTGCCGTGATGAGGCCGGGCTGCATGCCGGCCACCGATGTCGGCACACCCATGATTTGAATCATACGCAACGCTTTGTCTAAGGTTTGCATCAAGGCTGTTTCTGTAACCTTCAATTGCTGCATATTGATCACCACAGCAAGCGTCTCTTCTGTTTCCAGACGTTGCAATACGCTCTCAAACAAGCTAATCAAGCCATCACTGCTGATGTTGGCGGGGATAGCCGCCACCAATACGCCTTGTATGCGGCTCACAAGTCCATCGTGCTCAAGGCTCACACTGCGTCCATATTGCCCTGTGCCTGAAGCTCATGCAGTGTTGCTAATGCCATGCGTAAGCCTTTGCGCAACGTCGGTGCACTGTTCACGCGGCCGAGATCCAAACCTAGGTTGGCCATAGCCTGCGCTACATGGGATGTTACACCTGAAACAATACAATGGCATCCCATCATAGTTACCGCTTTGGTAATCTTGAGCAGATGGTTGGCCACGGCGCTATCGATGCTGGCGACGCCCTGAATATCGAGAATAATAATCTCCGAATCAGTGTGGGTTAATCCTTCTAGCATGGCATCCATAATCTCTTGCGAGCGGGAAGAATCAACCGTGCCGACAATCGGAATCATTAACACATCCTTCCATATCTGCATCACCGGCGTGGACATCGCACTCATCGCACTTATCTGTTCGCTAATCATTGCTTTTTGGGTATCAGCAAAGCATTCAAAGGTATAAAGGCCCAATATATCGACGAGTTTATTGCTAAGCATAATGCCGGCGAACAGTGCTTCGGTATTATCGCTATATTTCTGTTGTAGTAGATTTAGTAGTGCTTCTTTTAATGAAAAGATAAAGGTTGCCGTTTCCGAGGGACTAAAACCCAGTAGGGCGTAGCGTTCGGAAACTTGCTGCAGATTAGCTTTCGCGGTTTTAAAGCCTGGTGCTGAGATATCATCCATATTACCGGCCTCAATGGCTTTGCTTATGCCCTGCAATGTTTCCAATGACATCTGCTGCATCTCTTCCTGGCTAATCAAGTCGCTGCGCAATGAGTTGGCCTTCATCTGCTGTAGCATCCATAGCTTGAGGATTACCTCTTGTTCTTTGTTGAATAGATCGGCAATGATTAGCATCTGGTCTGTATGGCCTTGTGTAGATGTGTTCATAATTTTCCTCCGACGAGCTTTTGGATTTCACTAAAAATAGCATTGGGTTGAAAGGGCTTGACCTGCACATGGATGTTATCCAACCCCGCTACTAGGTCAAGGGTTGAATGCACATCATAACCGGAAATTAAGACAATAGGGATGGATGAAATCTCGCGAATTTTTTTAGCCACCTCGGGTCCTGTCATCTTGGGCATTGATACATCGAGTACCACAACATCATAACGATCTGGATATTGCTGGAACTGCTGCCATGCTAGTAGACCATTTTCAAAGGTATCGACCTGACTGTCGGCATTTTTAAAAATGGCACAAAAAACTTCTCGAATGATCGCTTCATCATCGGCAAGTAAAACATGCATCGGCTCCACGTTGACCTGCTTCTCCAATGCAGCAGTTGAAGTGATCTGCTTATCACTATCGAGCTGTGGAAACAGCAGGCGGATACTGCTAGAAATAGTATGACAATCATCGCAGATCATTTTACAATCATCTACATTGCAATCGACAAAGCCATGATGGGTCATCATCGATCCATACACCATGGCCAAGCCAAGTCCCGTACCTTTGTCCTGCTCCTTGGTTGTATAGAAGGGTTCAAACAGGTGTTTTTGGGTTTTGCTATCCATGCCTGAGCCATTGTCCATAACGTGCAGCGCGACCCAGCTATTGGCACTTGTCGCGGTGTCCGGCAGGCCACCAGGGTCTTGCTTGATCACTAGAGAGATACACGGATTTGAGCTATCGGCCAAAGCATCTCGTGCATTGTTAATCATGTTCACCAACATTTGTTGCAACTGCACTACATCGGCTGAGATATAAACAGCCTGCGCTGGCTCTTGCCATTTTAGGGCAATCGTGTCGGGCACGGACATGCGCAGCAAAGAGATGTTTTCCGTTACAAATGCCCCGAGATCAAGGGGCTGCATTTTGACGATGCCTTTACGCGCAAAACCCAGCAGTTGCGTGACCAGTTTGCCAGCGCGATCACACAATTCATCCATCTTATCGACCATGTTGATGAGCTTGACATGGTCGGGGTAATCGGATTTTAACTTCCAATGCATGCCCATTAAAGCGGTGAGAATATTATTGAAGTCGTGTGCGACACCACCGGCCAATGTGCCAACGGCTTCCATCTTTTGAGCTTCGATAAAGCGTTCGTGCTCCGATTCCTGCTCGCGCCGTGCTTCCACATAGCCCATTTCCCGACGCAACACATCACCCAATTTAGATAGATCATGCTTGCGCACAAAGTCACGCACACCGCCTCGGATATAACGGGATATTTCTTCTGCATCGACAATGCCGGATACAATGACCACCGAAACAGCTGTGCGACTAAACTCATCGATGACCTTAATCGCACGATGTACCGATAGTCCCGGCATGCAGACGTCGCACAACACAATATCCCAAACTTGCTCCGTCAATGCTTGCTGCAACTGCTCAGCAGATTCCACACGCTGATGATGTGCTTTGAATCCGGCCTTTTTAATGGCTCGAAGCAGCGCGAAAGCATCATCACTGGAATCGTCTACAATTAAAATCTGTAGTATTTGATCATCTTGCATACGCACAGCTCCCTAAAAGCAACAATAAAAGTGCACTATATACCGCCAGAAAAAACACACAACTATAAAAAATAGTTAATGCTTTAGGGCATGATAAAAACAATTTCTCGATGTTTATCGTTAGCGTAAGGGCCGCGGAAAGAATAAATCATCCACGTGCTGGTCTATAAGTCCGCATTCTGCGTTGCCACAGAGTGACTACTAAAGGCAGTAGGCTATCGCGCCCATTCAGGGCTTGCTTATGCGCTTGATTTGGCGCCTTGAATCC
>JAUZRH010000018.1 GCA_030950555.1 Mariprofundus sp.
CCATTCAGGGCTTGCTTATGCGCTTGATTTGGCGCCTTGAATCCAACTACTATCCTGCGTATAACCTGATACCTTATTCTTTCCGTGGCCCTAATGAACTGTTTTAGCCGTGCCTTACAATATCTGGCGCGGCTAAAACGGCTACACTATGTCGCTTCATAATCGATACAGCGTGCATCTTCGTTCAGCATTTCAGCCTCATCATTGAGCCCCTGTGCTTGCAGGTTCTTAGCTAGCCCGGCCATAGCTGCGGCAACGTCATGATGTTTCTCCCCATAAAGTGCGCGGCATATAGAGAGTGTATCAAGACGAACGGTTTGCGCTTGGCTGTATTTTCCCTGCGCTTCTAAGTTGGCGGCGAGCCAGGAGAGTGCTGCAGCTATGTTAGGATGTTTTTCGCCATGCAGTTCTCGTTGTAGTGAGAGTAGATCCATGCGAAGTGTTTGTGCCTCGGCGTATTTGCCCTGTTCTTCAAGGTTTTTGGCCAGCCAAAAGGTAGAACCTGTCAGGTGCTGATCTTTAGCGCCGTATATTTCACGATAGATAGCTAATGAATTTTGGCGAAGCACCTCAGCTTCCGAATATCTGTTCTGTTCTTCGAGGTTAGATGCCATTGCGGCCATTGCAGCAGCTACTTTTGGATGCTGAATATTGTAGTGTTCATGGTAAATTGATAGCGCATCTAAGCGCAGTGTCTCTGCTTCTGAATATTTTTTCTGTGATTCAAGATTAGATGCAAGCCATGAAAGTGAGGCGGCGACTTTGGCATGCTGCTCACCGTAGAGTTCCCGGTTCATCGAGAGCGTATAGAGGAGAAGAATCTCCGCATCAGGGTATCTGCCCTGTTCTTCCATATTAGAAGCAAGTGCAAACATAGAGAGGGCTACGGCTGGGTGTTTCTCTCCGTAGATGTCCTGCTCTATGCTGACTACATCTAAGCGAAGTGGTTCGGCTTGGGCTAGTTTTCCTTGTGCTTCCAAATTTTTCGCTAACCATGACATTGACGCGGCTACCTTACCATGCTTCTCACCGTATATTTCCTGGCAGATAGATAGGATATGATTGCGTAGCGTTTCTGCTTCAGCGTACTTTCGCTGCTTTTCCAAGTTGTTTGCATGGCCTGCCATGGCTGCGGCTAATTTGACCTGGTTATCACCATTGATTTTTTTATTTATTGAAATGATAGCGATATGAAGCTTTTCCGCCTCAGGGTATTTATGTTGATGTTCCAGATTGTTGGCCAGCCAGAGCATGGATATTGCTAGCTCATGATGGTTCTCGCCGTAAATTTCTTGCTTCATTGAGAGCTGATATTGATGCAGTTTTTCCGCTTCACTATATCTGCCCTGAGCTTCCAGATTTTTGGCTAGCCAAAACATGGAAGCAGCTACATCGTGATGGTTCTCGCCGTAAATTTCTTGACTGATTGAGAGTGTATCGAGGTGAACGGTTTCAGCCTCGCTGTATTTTTCCTGTGCATCCAGATTCCTAGCTAACCAGAATAGAGCTGCAGCTACATCGGGGTGTTTTTCACCATGTATTTCACGGTACATTGCGAGGTTGTAGCGAAGCAGTTTTTCAGCCTCATTGTATTTTTTCTGCTCTTCAAGGTTCTTGGCTAACCAGAACATCGAGGCTTCTACATCATGGTGCTGTTCACCATAGAGCTCTTGATTCATTGATAAATTATATAGATGGAGTTTTTCAGCTTCTGCACATTTACCTTGTGCCTCCATATTTTTGGCCAGCCAGAACATCGATGCAGCTACATCATGGTGGTTTTCACCATGAATATCACGATAGATAGCAAGCGCATCAAGGTGAAGTGTTTCGGCTTCAATATATTTTCCCTGTGCATCTAACAGTCGCGCAAGGTCGTGTTTTCTTTCAGCACTTTGGGGGTGCTTCTCTCCGAGAAGCTGTTGATGGAGATTTAACCACTTTCGTGCCCAGGATTCTCTTAAAACAAAAAAAGTAGAAGCAAAGAGTTGATCCCAGCTAACGCTTTGCGCATAAGCGTCAGCTAAACTTATAAGCCGTGCTTTGACCGAAGAGAAGAGCATTTCATGGGCCTGTTCATAATGTTCAACATCGATTTGCGTCAGTGATGACAGTGTTCGGTCGAAGAATATTTGATCGTAAAAAATAATCAGCTTATTTACAACACAATCTCTCAAGCGTGTTTGCTGCTCGGGTTTAGTCGCGATCTCTGCAATCAAGGCGTCTTGCATGAGGCGATGAAACCTGTAGTGATCTCCCTGCTGGGTGAGGTAGCCATACTGATCTATAAATAGCTTGAATGTTGTTTGTTCCGTCGCGATGGCTAGCTGATCCCAAAGCGCCTGATTAAATTCACCAGCCAGAGCCAGGGCATAGTGAATATGGCGTGTAGAATCATCCATATATTGAAGGTAGTGAGACATAAGCCCTTTTGATGTTTCACCTAGATGGGCCGTAGGTTCAAATTCAGCACCCTGTTTTTCGATGGTTTTTAGGCATAAATGAAGATAAAAGGGGAGGAAATGTGGTTCCCCACCAGCTTCTAGTTGTAGGCTTGCAGCAAGGATTTGAGCGCCATATTGGCTGACTAAATCAGCCCGTAGATGTTGTTCATGTTTGTTGTAAAAGTTTGTGGCGTTATCCAAAAATTGAGTGGCTTGTCGGTGATGAAATGCCGCTAAGCGATGTTGCTCAATGTATGATTGCCAGCTCTCGCCCTCTCCGGCAAGCTGCTGCAATGGTTTATCATAAGCTGACCAGTTGATAGCCTCTCTGCTGAAAAGAAGAACGCCCATATGCGCAGAATAATCTGGATGGGTTAACAGTGGCGATAAAAAAGAGTTCACAAAGAGTTGTTCAGCGTGCTTGTTTTGTATCTGTTCAAAACCATCTATGGCGATGCTGAGAGCCTGTTGCGCTTGGTTGGCTGGTTTTATCAGGGCTATACCGAGCTCTTCTGCACACACCTTTGCCATGACTTCTGCATAGTTTGAAATATCAATGGCAGTAAAATTGTCGGGGTTGATATTGAATTGCTGTGCTACAGCTCTTAGTTCGCTATTTTTCCAAAGTAGACTCATTCCCTTATTGATCACCTCGCTCAGGTGAGAAAGATCATTATCGTGAGGATGATTTAAAAGGCTTTCGTGAAGCTCACTATCACCTGCGATGGCATGAAGTGAAGTGTTCACAGGGCCGCTATTGAGCTCTACAAAGGCTCTGTTTTTATCTTTATATTTTAAATAAAGGAGGTCAAAGAGAGGAGATGGTGCTTCTATTTGATGGTGAAGCTGCACACGTAACTGCCAAAGGAGCTCTATAGGCGAAATATTTTCGTTTTTATCACTATCGAGATTCAAACGAAGCAGGCGCAGAGGTGAGGGCTGACCCGTCGCCTGAAACTCATCCCAGGCACGCTGCAGCAGTGCACTTTTGCCTACACCAGCAACACCATGAAAACATAGGATTGGTTTTGGAAGTTCCGTATCGGAGCAAATGATTGCAAAGAAATCAGCAATGATGTTTCGTTCCGTATCTCGATTGCTAAATAGGCAGCCGGCTCGTCCATTTTGCTTGATGGTAAGAGGTTCTAATTCATCTGGAATGTGTTTCTGTCTGCTTGCTCGACCAATCGCCATGAATCACTCCCTATTTTTCCCTAAGAGCCGAGTATAGAAGAAAGGTGAAAATTCAAAAGAATAAAATAATTTATCCTCCCACTTGCTTTTCATTGCGCCTATTTTTTACGCGCATCCTTGAGTAATATAGTGATTCAAGTATGGATTGTCTATCCCACGCCTTGGCGGTGGCAGGCTCTTCGCGAGAAGCTTGAGCGGTGCTCCCGCTACGCGATAGGGTTAGTTTTAGATTGCCCGAATCAATCAGCCCCCTCCGATCGTCATTCCCGAGGGTTAAGTCGGGAATCCATATCAAACAAACGCACTGCTTGATTCTGAAACGAATGGATTCCCGCCCCACGCCTTCGCAGGAGCAGGTTCTCCACGGGAATGACGGGCGTAATGCTTAAATCACGATACCATGCGTAGAGAGGTGTATTGTTGCATCCAAAGAGAGGGGGACTATTTAATCCCTCATTTAGGCGCTATTTCGACAGCCTAGCATGAAGGATGCCCAAAAGTACCTGTAATCTCCTTTTTACGAGCCACTTGCAAAACTCTGGGTGGATGAGTGACAATCCCACTTCGAGCGCAACTTAGGATGGAATGAAGGGTATGGTGCTTCCATACGCTGAACGCAGCCTAGAAATGGCCGGAGTGGGGCAGTTAATCGCCGCTCATGGGTTTTGCAAGTGGCTCTACCTTCTTTGATTTCTCTCTGGACCTTTTGAATCAGGCCTATCGCGCGGTGGAACATCGTCGCTTGCTCCGCTGAAGTATGGCTTTGAATAGATTTAACTTAGGGCCGCGGAAAGAATAAATCATCCACGTGCTGGTCTATAAGTCCGCATTCTGCGTTGCTACAGAGTTACTACTAAAGGCAGTAGGCTATCGCGCCTATTCAGGGCTTGCTTATGCGTTTGATTTGGCGCCTTGAATCCA
>JAUZRH010000180.1 GCA_030950555.1 Mariprofundus sp.
TCGCCTTCTGCGTTGCAGCATCAGTCACTACTAAAGGCAGTAGGCTATCGCGCCCATTCAGGGCTTGCTTATGCGCCAAACAGTGCGCCTTGAATCCGAACTCTTATCCTTCGCATAACGGGACAATTATTTATTTCCGCAGCCCTTATCTTCGTGCCCTTCGTGACTCTGTGGTGGAAAGTATCTGGCTGTTTTATGGATGTCGTGAAGAGTCGAAGATATGGCCTTACTGGCTTTGTGGTGAGTTTCTTTATTTTTTTAGCAAAAAAAAGGCGACCAACTGGCCGCCTTTTTGCTTAACATCTATCTTAAACGGATTTGCGTTTCTTTTCTAACAACTGATGAATCATTGGAGCGAGAATCAGTTCCATTGCCATCACCATCTTCGCAGCAGGCAATACAATCGTATTACGACGCGACATAAATGAACCATTCAACATTGACAGTAACCATGGAAAATCAACGCCCCACTGGTCTGGTTTACGAATACGAATCACAATCAAACTTTCATCTGGTGTAGGAACATCACGTGCAATAAATGGATCAGATGTATCTACCAGAGGTACACGTTGAATATTCATATCTGTATTTACAAACTGAGGTGTAATAAAGTGAACATAATCATGCATACGCGAAAGAATGTTATCAACCACAGCTTCCGAAGAGTAACCACGCATGGCTGTATCACGATGAATTTTCTGAATCCACTCAAGGTTTACAACGGGAACGACACCTAACATCAGATCAACAAAAGGACGTACTTCATCAACACCACCGTGAAGTCCTTCATAGAAAAGTAGATCAGATCCTTCACCGATTTCACGCCAATCAGTAAATTTACCAGCCTCTACACCATAAATCTTCGCTTCTTCATCATCGTGGACATAGGTGCGTGCTAAACCACGACCTGTACGACGGTAGGAATCAAACAGCTCAGCAATCTTATCAAAGAGATTTGCTTTATCTGAAAAGTGACTCAGACGACCGCCATCAGCTTCAATGTTTTTTGCCTGCTCACGAAATTCCATACGATTAAATTTATGAAAACAGTCACCCTCTACAATGGCAGGTGTGACACTTTCACGGCGAAAGATATGCTCTAACGCTAATTTTGCAGTGCTTGTTCCTGCTCCGGATGAACCGGTCACAGAAATTACTGGATATTTTGCTGACATTTTTTTCTCCTAAAAGCAATAGTATCTGGCAGTTAAATAGCCCAAAACTATAAAGCCGCCGCTCCCCTTCGACATTCACCCGGAAGATCGTGCATTATACCTTGAAATATAAGAAAAATTCAAGTAAATCAACCAAGAGCCACTTAAAAACCAGATCATGGTGATAAAACAGATCGTGGCATTGATGTTTTCCATTACAAAAACGTTGAAATATTAGGCATCACTCATTTTCCAATTTACACATTAAGGCTTTTCTTAAGACGGGAAAGGCTTCGCCAAATAGTCGATTCCCTCAATCCAACCCTCTCCCTCAGGGAGAGGGCTGGGGTGAGTCGATCAATAAAAAACGCCCATGATTCATCCTGCTTACGGAAGATGAAGATATATCTTTCCGTTGCGAGGTAACGTAAAGCGTTAGCTATTTTTTATGGTTGGTGAAGGAAGCCTTTTTTTAAATCATCTTTTGATGATCGGTCCATCTTATGACCAAAATTTATTTTTTAAAAAAAGTGTCAACTACTTTTGGGGTTATATGAAGGATGCCGATACTTGTTCTAGTGGCCATTTTCCCTGTTATGAGGGGACGAATATGATGAATCAGCGGTTGTGCTGGGTTGTTGGTGGCTCTGTTTTTGTTAGCGTTCGCATTATCAGCCGTTATAAACAGGAGTTATATATGCAGCAACAGGCCATCCCCGTTACGCTTTATTCCAAATCAGTGTTATTGGCTGAGCCGCGTGGTTTTTGTGCGGGCGTTGATAGGGCTATTGAAATTGTGGAACGTTCGCTAGCTGTTTATGGCGCACCCGTTTATGTGCGTCATGAAATTGTCCACAATCGTTATGTTGTGCAGGGCTTGAAGGATAAAGGGGCTCTATTTGTTGAAGAGGTGGATGATGTGCCAGATGGTGCATTGTTGATTTTTTCTGCACATGGCGTCAGTCAGGCTGTGCGTAAACGTGCGGATGGTAGGGGGTTAAGGCTTATTGATGCGACCTGTCCGCTAGTCACTAAGGTGCACTTGGAGCTGTTGCGTCATTACCAAAACGGTGATCAGGTTATTCTTGTTGGCCATGCTGGTCACCCTGAAGTGGAAGGTACGATGGGGCAGGCGCCGGTTGGTGCTGTGCTGCTTGTGGCGACACCGGCAGATGTTGCATTGTTACAGGTTAATGACCCTGAGCGAGTGGCTTTTGTAACTCAAACAACACTTAGTATTGATGATACAGCTGATGTTATCGAAGCTCTGCGAGCGCGTTTTCCTCATCTGAAGGGGCCAAAACGTGAAGATATCTGTTATGCCACGAGTAATCGTCAAAGAGCCACAAAAGCTCTGGCGGCATCCAGTGATGTGGTACTGGTTATTGGTTCTGAAAACTCATCGAACTCAAACCGTTTGCGTGAAGTGGCAGAGCGATCTGGTGCAACTGCCTATTTAATTGATGGCGTGGAGGATTTGGACCCCTGTTGGTTTTCTGCACATGATCGCGTTGGTATTACAGCCGGAGCTTCGGCACCGGAAGTGTTGGTTGAGCAGGTTGTGGCTTGGTTGCACGCGCGTGGTTACGCGGAACCTGAGCTGATATCTGTGGGCAAAGAGAGTGTGAACTTTGGCTTGCCGGAGCAGCTGCGCTGATTTGGCGTGGATTGCCTTTGCTCCAGCTGCTAGCGTGCAGGCATGGCTGAATTAGAGAAAAAACTAAGCATATTGCGTCAATCTATTGATGCAGTCGACGATGAACTGCTGGAGCTGATCGGTAAAAGAGCCCGCTTAGCAGGACAAGTAGGCGAGGCTAAACAAGATAGTGTGAATGCACCATTCTATGTACCTAGTCGAGAAGCCTCTATTATACGACGAATGTTGGAGCGTAATGCATTAGCTGCGACAAATGCCCATGAGAGTAAAATTCCTGATGCAGCGATTCATGGTATCTATCGAGAAATTATAGGTGCTTGTCTGGCGCTTGAACATCCGATGACGATCGCTTATCTGGGCCCGGAAGGGACGTTTAGTCATACTGCGGCCAGCCGTCAATTTGGCTCCTCTGTCGCATATCTGGCCTGTAGTTCATTAGAGCAGGTGTTCGATGAAGTGGAGGCGGGACGTGCGACCTACGGTGTAGTACCCGTGGAAAATGCCTTTGAAGGGGCGGTAACCCCAACCTTGGATCTGTTTGCTGATATGGAGCGTGATCTCTTTATCTGTGCGGAAGTGCAACTCTCTATTCACCACCACCTTTTTACCTATGCCGACTCCTTGGCTGATATTGATATTGTAATTTCTCATCCTCAACCGCTAGGGCAGTGCCGGAACTGGCTGGCAGAGCATTTGCCGCAGGCTCAGATGATGGACGCCTCCTCTACGATTCGGGCGGCCCAGATTGTAGATGAGGCAAAATCGTGTGGGTCGCAGACGCTGGACTGGAAAAGATGCGCGGTAGTCGGTCCCTATTCGATCGTGGATCGCTCTGATCTGTCACTATTGCAGAGAAATATTGAAGATTTTCATGACAATACGACCCGTTTTTTTGTAATCGGTCAGCATGACTCACCGGCTTCGGGCTTGGATAAGACATCGCTCGTGATGTCGATTCAGGATGAACCGGGTGCACTGCATCATTTGATCGCTTCATTTGCTGGGCGTGGTATTGGTTTAACTCGAATCGAATCACGGCCATCGAAAAAGAAGTTGTGGGAGTATGTTTTTTTTGCAGATATTCAGGGCCACCGGGATGATGCGGCGGTGGCTGAAGCAATAGCCGAGATTAAGTCTAAGCCGGGCGGCTTTATTAAGGTGCTGGGTTCCTACCCTGTCTCTAAACCGTTATAGACTTTTCTCCACAAAGGGGATGCCTAACTAAGCGTGACGGTTTCAATTGCCTCTTGTGCGTGGTGTTGGGCGTAACGCTTTTCAACAAGCGGCGCTGAGTGCTTAGCAAGGATAGTGCGGAGCCGCACAAGTTGTATCTGCTTTTATTTGCATGCTTCGCCGTAAAAACGGTTGAGCATACTGAACTCTTATGGTGCTAATGAATGATGTTGAATGTTTAAATTATTGGTGGGTGAATGATGATTGATTGGATGGAAAAAGCGGTACCGCAGACGGCGGCACTCTATCCCTATGTGCCGGGTAAGGTGCTTGAGCAGCTGTTGCGTGAGAAGGGTTTGACTAGGGCTGTGAAGTTAGCGTCGAATGAGAATCCCTATGGGCCATCACCAAAAGCTATTGCTGCGCTGCAGCAGGCTGCCGTTGGAGTACATCGTTACCCAGATGCTGATGCTACTGAATTGAAAGAGGCTTTAGCCTGTTTTCACCAGCTTGACAAAGAGCAGGTGATTGTGGGTAACGGCTCCAATGAAGTGTTAGAGCTGCTCATCCGTACCTTTGCTGGCCATGGTGATGAGGTGATTTATAGCCAACGTGGTTTTATTGTTTATAGCTTAGCGACACAAGCGGCTGGTGCTACTGGTGTGGTGGTGCCTGAAGCAGATGGTTTGAGTCATGATCTGGATGCTATGGCAAAGGCTGTGAATGCCGCAACGAAAGTGATCTGTATTGCGAATCCTAATAATCCAACCGGTACCCTACATCGCGTGGCGCGTTTGCAGTCTTTCCTAGATCAGTTACGGCGTGATCTGCTGGTTATTATTGATGAAGCTTATTATGAATTTGTGGCGGCAGAGCTCGGTGACAGTGTGAGGCTGTTAAAACATCCCGGTTTGGTTATTAGTCGGACCTTTTCTAAGGCTTATGGGTTAGCGGGTTGCCGGGTTGGTTATGCGCTGACAGATGCGGCTATTGCAGCCTTGGTGAATCGTTTTCGTGAGCCGTTTAATGTTAGTTCATTGGCGCAGCTTGCAGCTGTTGCAGCCTTGCAAGATGGCGCGTGGGTGCAGGCGCGGGTGGCTGATTGCGTGGCTGAACGAACAAGGCTTGAGGCAGCATTGCAAACATTTGGCCTGTATGCTGCTAAAAGTAATGGGAATTTTGTTTTATTACGTCATTCGCGTGCGGCAGCGATAGCTGCACAGCTTGAAAATAGGGGTATTATTCCCCGTCCTCTGGCGCCTTATACGATGCCAGACTATTTACGTATTTCTGTCGGCACGGTAGAGGAAAATAATCTCTTTTTAGCGGCTTTAAGTGAGCTTATGGATAGCATACGATGATGCAGGATATTGAACATCTGGTCATTATCGGTACGGGGTTGATTGGTGGATCCGTCGCTTTGGCCTTGCGAAAAGCAGGTGTTGCGAAGCGTATTACCGGTGTTGGTCGTCGACTTGAAAATCTACAGTTAGCTGTAAAGCTGGGTGTGATTGATGATTATAGCCTTGATATTGGCGCCGCGGTAACTCAGGCTGATATGGTGCTGGTGAGTGTGCCAGTGGCTGCATCGGCTTCAGTGTTCCAGGCTATGGCAGCAACTTTGCCGGCCAATGCCGTGGTAACTGATGCCGGGAGTAGTAAGCAGTCAGTGATGGCTGCGGCGAATCAATATCTACCAAATCCTAACCGTTTTGTGCCAGCCCACCCGATTGCGGGTACGGAAGAATCAGGTGCGGCAGCAGCGTTTTCCGAGCTGTTTGAAGCGCACTGGTGTATCTTGACGCCGGATTTACATACTGATGCTGAGGCACTCGAAAGGGTACATGCATTGTGGACGGTGACGGGTAGCAAGGTGATTGAAATGGATGCCGCTACACATGATGAGCAGTTGGCGGCCGTTAGTCACTTACCACATATGGCGGCTTTTGCACTGGTAAATGCGGTGCGTAAGAGCGGTGGCGCAGATCCTTTCCAATTTGCTGCGGGTGGTTTTCGTGATTTCACACGCATTGCTTCCTCCTCTCCGGAGATGTGGCGAGATATTGCGCTATGTAATAGGCCAGCGCTGACGTTAAAATTGGATGCTCTGATCACTGAATTAGGCGTATTGCGTAGGGCTGTGGATGGCGGTGATACAGATTTACTGCTGAAAGAATTTTCACAAGCCCGCAAAGCTCGAGATAGTTGGTTGTTAAAACATGGAGATGCATTGTGAATACAGGTGGAATACTGATTGCTGGCCCTGCTGCAGGAGCGCTAAAAGGGGCGTTGATGATACCCGGGGATAAATCGATGTCTCATCGCTCTGTGATGCTGGCTTCACTAGCCGATGGTGTTACCGAAATTCGGGGTTTTTTAGCCGGCGAAGATAACGTCGCAACAGCACAGATGTTTATGGCTATGGGTGTGAAGATTGACTGGCTTAAAGATGACAAGACAGCGCTGCGTGTGCATGGTGTTGGCTTGCATGGCTTAAAGCCCGCACATAGCGCGTTGAATGCTGGTAATGCGGGTACTTGTGTTCGTCTAATGACTGGTATTCTTGCGGGGCAAGCTTTTGAGAGTTCTGTCACGGGCGATGCATCGCTTTGTAAGCGACCGATGCGCCGGGTCGTTGACCCTGTACGTCGCATGGGTGCAACAGTAACTGGCGCTGAGGGTGGTGATCTACTGCCCCTTACTATTTTTGGGGGCAAGCTTAAAGCCATTCATCATATCTCTGAGGTGGCAAGTGCGCAGGTGAAGTCATGTGTGCTATTGGCCGGACTGTATGCCGAAGGCGTGACGCGGGTGAATGAACCTAAACCGACCCGTGATCATACCGAGCGTATGCTGCCGCTATTCGGACAGCCTGTTGATGTGGCCTTGGATGGTACGATTTTGCTGGATCCAATAGGGGAATTAACAGCCCCTGAGCATGCTATTGATATCCCTGCCGACCCTTCATCGGCCTGTTTTTTTGCAGTTGCAGCAGCGCTTGTTGAGGGTTCAGATATCACACTGAAATCGATTGGTATCAATGCGCGTCGAGATGGTTGGCGCCGCGTCATGAATGATATGGGGGCGCAGTTGTCACTTGAAAACAAAACAACGGTGGGTGAAGAGCCTGTTGCTGATCTGCGTGTGCAATTCGGTGGTCTACACGGCATGCGGGTGAATGCGGATGATGTGCCTGATGCGATAGATGAATTTCCTGTGCTATTTGCTGCCGCGGCGCTGGCGGATGGCCAATTTGTACTGACGGATGCCGCAGAGTTACGGGTGAAGGAGTCAGATCGTATTGCCGCGATGGCAGCAGCTCTCTGTTCAACAGGTGCTCAAATAGATGAGCAGCCGGACGGGGCGGTGATCGATGGGGTCGGTTGTCTACGTGGTAATGTGGATGTGGATGCGCATGGTGATCATCGTATTGCTATGGCTATGGCGGTTGCAGCTCAGCGCGCGGATGGTGAAGTGCGCATTCACAATGCTGCAGCCATTGCCACAAGTTTTCCAAATTTTGTGCCGCTGGCACAATCGATAGGCATGAATGTGCGTTGGGCGGAGGAGGGAGCGTGATGAGCGAATGGCAGGCTATAGCAGGATTAAAAATCGCCATTGATGGGCCCTCAGGTAGTGGTAAGGGAACCGTTGCCAAACTACTGGCGCAAGAGATCGGTTTGACAGTACTTGATACTGGCCTGTTATATCGTTTGACTGCTGCAGTGGCGTTGGATCAGGGCTTGGACTTGAAGGATGAACTTGCTGTTGCAGCGATGGTAAACGATATGTTGGCAAATTTAACATGGAGTAGTGCAGGTATCCGCTATCAAGATGAAGAGTGGGCCGACCGTTTGCGCACAGAGGCCGTGGGGGCGGCGGCATCAACTGTGGCAGCCATGCCAAAGGTTAGAGAAGGTTTATTGAGTTTGCAGCAGCAGTTAGCCTGTGCAGGTTGTATTATGGATGGTCGTGATATTGGTACGGTCGTGCTGGCAGATGCGCCAGCAAAGTTTTTTCTGACGGCCTCTATACGCGAGCGTGCACGCAGGCGTTGGACACAGTTGAAGGGACTTGGTCATGCCGATGATCTGGATGCGGTATTACTGGATCTTAAAAAGCGTGACCAACGTGATAGAGAGCGTCAGCATGCCCCACTCGTTCAGGCAGTCGATGCCATCGCTATTGATTCTACGACATTACGTGTAGACGAGGTGGTTGATCGGATGTTGGGAATTCTAGCACGTCGAGAGCTGATAAAAGCAGTTCTGTAAACAATAGAGATGTAAAAGAACAATACACAATACTGAATAACAATTCGATAGTGAATTGAGTCATTAGGATGGTACACAATGAGTGAAGCTGTGAAGCAGAGCCAAATACAGGACGTAGATGCAGTGGATGTTGCTGCTGAATTAAGTGCGGCTAACGAAGCTACGGCGGATAAAAATGCAGCGCTAACAGAAAACGTAGCGCAAGATATTAAATCTGTCACGGTGGCGCCTGATACAGTAGAAGCCGAGGACTCTTTCAAGCTGATGTATGAGGCTTCTTTGAAAGAGAAAACGGAAATTCGCCGTGGTGAGATCATTACAGGTATGGTCGTTGGTGTCAATGCTGATGTGGTAGTCATTGATGTAGGCATGAAAGATGAAGGAACCATTCCATTGGCTGAGTTTGCACAGGCTGGTATGGCTGTGCCAGCAGTGGGCGACCAGTTACAGGCACTGATTCAGAGTGCAGGCGACTCTTCAGGTGTGAGTCTGTCGGTTTTGGCGATCAAGCAGCGCCAAGCTTGGGATCAGTTAGAAGCAGCGGTGGCTGATGAATCCACTGTAGAAGCGGTCATCACAGCTGAGACGAAAGGCGGTTTTCGAGTCAAATTGAATGGTCTGAATGGCTTTATGCCACGCTCGGAAGCCGATACCAATATTCATGTTGAACCGGCAACACTGGTGGGTCAAACATGTCAGGTGGCTGTGCTGGAAGCCCGTCGCCGCCCGGAAAATATTGTTGTTTCGCGTCGTCGTCCGATGAATGCTGTGCTTGAACAGGAGCGCATGGCCTTTTTTGAAACGCATAGCGTGGGTGATAAGCTTAGTGGTGAAATAAAACGCCTGGCTGATTTTGGTGCTTTTGTTGATCTTGGTGGCGTTGATGCACTGTTACATGTCTCTGATGTATCATGGCGTAGAATTAAACATCCGTCTGAAATGTTGGCAGTCGGTCAGCATGTTAGTATAGAAATTGTGAAGCTGAATGCAGAGACGGGCAAAGTATCCGTTTCGATGAAGTCGCTGCAATCAGATCCATGGGAAAATGTTGAAAACACCTATGAACCGGGTATGCGTTTGACTGGTACGGTACGCCGTCTGTTAGATTTTGGTGTGGTGGTTGAGCTGGAGCCAGGCATCGAAGGGATGATTCATCGCTCTGAATTGAGTTGGACCAATCGTGATATAAATCCGGCAAGCGTTGTGGCTGAAGGTGATGTGGTTGATGTAGCGGTACTTGAAATGGACCCATCAGCCCGTCGTATTCGTCTGAGTTTGAAGGCTGTCAGTGAAAATCCATGGCAGCAGTGGATGGCAGATCATCCAGCTGGCTCACATGTGACCGGTAAAATCAAAAATATCACAGATTTTGGTTTTTTTGTGCATGTGGCGGACGGCATGGATGGTTTGGTTCATATGGAAAATCTCAGTTGGGACAAATCTGGCGCTGAAGCCTTGAAGAGTTTTCAGAAAGGGCTGGATGTTGAAAGTGTTGTGTTGGGTGTCGATGTCGAAAAAGAGCGTATCGCGCTCGGTGTTAAGCAGTTAACAGATGACCCCTTTAGCCTCTTTTTAGCAGGATCAAAACGCGGCAGTAGTGTGAATGGTGTTGTTGTAGAAGTGAAACCTGCGGGTGTGGTTGTGCAAGTGGCTGAAGGTGTGCAAGCCTTTATGCCGATGCGTGAAGTGCCTCGTGACCATGATGAGTTGAAAGTGGGCTCAGAAGTAGAAGCAAAAATTATTGAAGTAAATGAAAAACGTCGCCAGGTTAGCCTCTCTATTCGCCAGCATTTGGTGCAAGAGGAGCGGGAAGCGATGCGTAATTACTCCCGTCAGACGGCTGATGACTCTGCTCCATCGGCATTGGCATTGGAGCTGCAACGCAAGTTGTTTGGCAAAATATAAAAAATAGCTTATGCTCTACAGCTGGCGTAGAAGCTTGCTGTAGAGCTATCCTGTATGATTCTCGGGGGGAGAGACTAATGACTAAATCTGAACTAGTAGAACTTATTGCAGAACAACAGCTTGACATTAGCAAACGTGAGGCTGAGGTAGTTATAAGTACTATTTTCTCGGTTATAGGTGATGCACTTGCAAGTGGCGAGCATGTGGAGTTGCGTGGTTTTGGCAGCTTTACGACTAAAGCACGCCAGGCTCGCATAGGTAGGAATCCTAAGAGTGGTGAAGCGGTCGCCGTAGCTGCGAAAGCTGTACCGCATTTTAAACCGGGCAAAGAGATGCGTGAACGGGTTGATCACGCGGACTGAAACTGACATGGTCAAACCCATTCTTCATTTGCCGGATATCCAAATAGTTAATTGGATCAATGTGTTGGTGGTATTGGTACTGACATCTTTTGCTACAATGTTTGCATTAGAGAATCTCTCGACTGTGGAACTCTCTTTTCTCTCTATTGTTAGCGACCCTATTCCACTGTATCTACCTGTATTTATTGCTTTTTTGTTTGGTTTTGGTGGTGGTGTTTTAGCCATGGCCTTCTCTCGACGTAAGCATAAAGAGGAGATTTCTAGCTTACGTGCAGAGCATGATCGACTGCAACTAGAGGTTGATAACCTCAGAAATATCCCCCTGCAAGACGACGTATGAATACCTTACTGCTCACTGTTACCGCTGTTGCGTTGGTTTTGTTGGTGGTGCTTTTATTGCGCCCCCAGCAGGAGCCGCCGGAGAGTGGCCAAGAGGATGTGGACGCGCGTATTTCGCCCCTGTTACGTGGTATTAATTTTCTTTTGTCTGATGAGCCGGATCTAGCCTTGCAGGAGATGGTGCAGGTTGCTCGTTTGCGATCAGAAGCTGCGGAAGTGTATATGGCGCTTGGTGAGATGTTTCGCTCAAGAGGTGAAATTGGTCGTGCGGTACGCATCCATCAAAATCTATTGGCGCGGCCTGATCTGGCAAAAAGCTTACATCTTCAGGCGCATATAGCGCTGGCAAAAGACTTTCAAACGGGCGGACTGTTGGATCGCGCTCTGGCACAATATAGTAAAGCCTTAGCGTTAAAGTCGGACCATGCCGATGCGTTGGAAGCAAGCCTTAGAATTCGTGAACAGAGCTCTGAATGGCAGCGAGCTGAGGAGTTATTATCTCGTTTGGAGCAGGTTCGTAATACCTCCTATGGCTCACATCGTGCTTATCTATTTTCTGAAATGGCCGCTCACTGTTTGCATGAGGGTGATTTGGAAGGGGCAAGCATGCATGCAGCAAGTGCCATTGAATTGGATAGTAGTTGTGTGCCAGCTCGCATTGTTACGCTTCAAATGGCCATGGCTGCCGGGGATGATGAGGCCTCTATACATCAGATAGAGGCGCTGTATCGTCATGCCAATGAGCATTTTTCACTGGTGATTAAAAAAATAGTGGCTTACCCTGAGTTTTATCGTACGAAAGCCCAGGCGCTTCTTAGCGATTTTTTAAAGTTAAAACCAGATGCTGAAATAGCCCTGAGCTGGTTAGAGGCTGTCGCTGATTTACAATCCAGAGCAGCACTTTTACAGCTTTATCATGAACTTAATTTTGCTCCGTCATCCCTGCGTGAGTCTTTGCGTCTACAGGCAGTTGTTGGCGAAGCGGGCGATGCACATGCTGTTTTTGCCAGGAAATGGCGTAAAGCAGCTAAAAATTATAGTTGTGAAGTGTGTGGTGTGGCGGTGATTGATATACGATGGCAGTGCCCACAGTGTCATAGCTGGGGTTCACTGCACCCGAAAAGAGAAGAGGTGATCTGATGCATGATCGATTGATGGTGGCTCTAGACGTGTCTACAGCAGCGCAGGCATTGGCTTTGCGAGATGAGTTGGGTGATGCTGTTGGTTGGTTTAAAATTGGTTTGCGCCTGTTTGTCGCTGAAGGACCACAGCTGGTAGCACGTATCAAAGAGAGTCATAAAGTATTTCTGGATCTGAAATTTCATGATATTCCGAATACTGTTGCACAGGCTATCGAGAGTGCGGGCCAGTTGGGTGTGGATATGGTGAATGTGCATGCTGCTGGTGGCACTGAGATGTTGGCGGCAGCTGTGAAAGCGGCGGCTCCTTTTTCCAATATGCAACTCATTGCCGTAACTGTGTTAACCAGTGATAGCATGCCAAAGGAGCAAGCCGCAGCGGTTGCCTTAGAGCGAGCGGTGATGGCACAGGCTGCGGGGATTGCTGGTGTGGTGTGCAGTGTGCATGAAGTGGCGGCGATTAAATCACGGTGTGGTGGTGGTTTCATAACAGTCACACCAGGTATTCGTTGGGGTGATCAGTCGCTACAGGACCAGAAAAGAGTAGCTGATCCGGCTGCGGCCATTCAAGCAGGCGCTGATTACTTGGTGGTGGGGCGCCCGATTATTAAGGCGCCTAAAGCACGTGTCGCTGCCCTGCAAGCCCAAAAGATGATGCATGATGCTATTCGCCTTTAAGTGATGACATTGTGCTTTAGCCGTAGAAATGTTTAAGTAGATGAGCGTTGTTAAAGAGAGTCATGCTTTGACGATTCTACTTGTTGCGAATGATCTGGAAAATATTGATTTTTTGCGAACGACGCTTGCATCGCTTTATACGCTCAATGTGGTCACCCATGGTGACAGAGCACTGCGTATCTGCGGTGCTATTGATCCACCGAGCTTGGTGTTGCTGGATGTAATGGTGGAGGGCGTAGATGGCTATGAAATATGCCGAACGCTAAAATCAGACCCTTGTACTAAAAATATTCCTGTTATTTTTGTCACCTCTAAGGGTAATATTTATGATGAACTGCTTGGCTTTCAGGTGGGAGCCGTGGATTTTATCCATATGCCGATTAACGCGGCGGTGATGCTTGCTCGAGTGCAGGCCCATATGAAGTTAAGTAAGACACTTTGCAAGTTGGCGTCGGCCCATCATTTTATGCGTGAAACATTTGGTCGCTACCTCTCTGATGAAGTGGTGACGGCCTTGGTAGATACGCCAGATGGTTTGCGCTTGGGTGGTGACAAGCGTGAATTGACTATCGTGATTTCAGATCTGAGAGGGTTTACCTCAATATCAGAGCGGTTAAGTGCCGAAATAGTCGTTGATATGCTTAATATCTACCTAGATGAGATGACATCGGTCATTCAAAAACACTTAGGTACGATCAATGAATTTATTGGTGATGCTATTTTGGTTGTTTTTGGAGCACCCGTAGGGCGGCAAGATGATGCGATGCGAGCTGTCTGTTGTGCTGTAGAGATGCAGTTGATGATGGAAAAAGTGAATAGTCGTTATCAGGAGAAGGGCTATCCGCAAGTAAAAATGGGCATTGGTATTAATACAGGCAGTGCAATTGTTGGTAATATAGGCTCGGCTAAGAGAAGTAAATATGCGGTTGTTGGCATGGTTGTGAATTTAGCCTCTCGCATTGAATCTTATACCATTGGCGGGCAGATATTAATTTCTGAAAGGACACGCATTTGTTGTAAACTACCGCTTCGTATTGATGATGAGATTAAAGTGATGCCCAAAGGCGTTCATACTGATGTTACGCTGTATGAAATTGGTGGGGTTTATGGTGAGCAGCCACTGATGTTGGCGGAGAAAATATCTGAGCCTTTGGTTGAGCTGATAACACCGATCGATGTGCAAATATCTTTACTTGAAGGGAAATTTTCACGCGATACTTTTCCTGGCACGATTTTGCGTTTGAATCACCTTGAATTTGAGCTGGCCTTGGAGCAAGACTGCGCGACCTTGAGTAGTTTAAAAATACTGCTGCCAGGTTGTTCTGCGGGTTGCTATGTAAAGGTGGTGCGTACTGTTTCAGTTGAACCCATTATTGTTCAGGCATCGATTACGTATATGTCGGAAGTGGTGAAAAGTATGCTGCATAAGTGGCTGCTAAACCCTTGATAGAAGTTTTGCCGCCAACACGATTGGCGCTCTGATCCGCTTTCTCTACCTGATCGGGCGCCGTAGGCGGCGTGGAATGCACTTGCAGAACAAAGCTGCAAGTGCATGAGCATAATGGTTTTTGGGGTAGGACTTTAGGGCCGCGGAAAGAATAAATCATCCACGTGCTGGTCTATAAGTCCGCCTTCTGCGTTGCCACAGAGTTGCTACTAAAGGCAGTAGGCTATCGCGCCCATTCAGGGCTTGCTTATGCGCTTGATTTGGCGCCTTGAATCCAACTACTATACTGCGCATAATCTGGATACTTTATTCTTTCCGTGGCCCCTAAGGCGATGACACTTCAAACATATAAAAACTGGCACGTCGAGTTATAAAATATGTCTTTATGGTGAACATAAGCTTCATCAACTAATCGACCAGCGTAACCACTTCTCCATCTACAACATGAATACGCCCCATACGATAGACCGTTTCGCCAGCACCGCCTAACACAGCTTCTGCTTTTAGTGCTTCTGCTTCCGACAAGACAACCACAAAACCAATGCCCATATTAAATGTGCGATAACATTCCTGCTTTTCCACATCGGCAAAATTCAGCAGATATTCAAATACTGGCGGCACAGGCCATGAGGAGATATCTACTGTTGCAGCCAGCCCTTCAGGAAGAATACGTTCAATATTATCAAACATGCCGCCACCTGTAATATGGGAATAGCCATGCACGTCAATACCCTCTTTGAGCATCGCTTTAACAGCTGGTACATAGAGCCTAGTTGGCGCCAATACCGCATCAATCGCTGCTGAGCCATCAGCAAGCAGATCGTTTGCGATATCCGCATCCCCCACTTCAATCAGCTTACGGATCAGAGAGAAACCGTTGGAGTGCGGCCCACTTGAGGCTAGTCCTAACATCACATCACCATCAGAGATGCTCGTTCCATCAACAATTGCAGCGCGATCCACAACACCGACGGAAAAACCACCAATATCATAGTGACCCGGTGCATACATACCCGGCATCTCTGCGGTTTCGCCACCAATCAGAGCACAGTCACAGATACGACAGGCTTCAGCAATTCCTTCCACAACAGCCGCCATGGTTTCATTATCCAACTTGCCGCTTGCCAAGTAATCAAGAAAAAAGAGCGGTTCAGCGGCTTGTGCTGCCATATCATTAACACACATAGCAACCGCATCAATACCGGCAACATGGGGCCGTCCATGCTGTTGCAGTAGGAGTAATTTTGTCCCTACTCCATCAGTAGCGGCCACGAGAACCGGCTCCTGCATATGTTTGAAATTAGCACTGAACAGGCCACCAAAACCGCCCAAGCCGCCAATCACTTCAGGGCGGCTTGTCGATGCAACAGCTTGTTTAATGCGACCAACAAAGGCATTGCCAGCATCAATGCTAACGCCTGCATCGGCATAGGTGAGGGTAGGTTTATTATTTTTTGTCACATGAAATCCTTTAAATGTCGAGATTCTGTACTTTAAGGGCATTATCCTGAATAAAACGACGGCGTGGCTCCACGGCATCACCCATCAGGGTTGAGAATGTTTCATCGGCATTGACCACGTCTTCAAGCATCACCTGCTTAAAGATACGGTTGGCTGGATCCATGGTGGTTTCCCACAGCTGTTCAGGATCCATTTCTCCCAATCCTTTATAACGCTGAATGCCCAGTCCTTTGCGCCCTTCAGCTTCAATAATGGCAGATAGCTCATTAAAATGGCTTATCTGCCACACTTTTTCACCCTGTGTTAGGTAAGCGCCACTCTCCACAAAATGCTGCAGTGAACCACAAAGTGTCTGTGCTTCAGCAAATTCAGCCGTACCCACGAGCTCTTTATCCAAGCGAGAAATCATCACCCGACCATGATCACGACGTTGAAATTGCACCCAGAAAGTTCCATCCTCTTCATTTGCCAATACTTTCCAATTTAACGTTTCATCTTCCCGTGAATTTTGTTGAAAAAGCTCGTCGAGCAGTTGTAAGCGCTCCTCTAACGGCTCTCTGTGACGCATCATCGACAATGAAATAGGACCACTCTCTACCAGTAAAGTTAGTACCTGTAGATCAATACGCTGTGAAAGACGGCTTAACAAACGCTTCAAACGGTGAATACTACGAATGGATGTGTGTAAGCGTTCACCATCGATAGCCGGGCTATCACTGTTGGGAAAATATTTTTTACCTTCAGAGCCATGCTCCAATAAAAATTCAAACAGTCCGTCATCATTGGCTAAGTAACGAGATTTTTTACCACGTGTAACACGGTAGAGCGGTGGCTGAGCAATATAGAGATAACCGCGCTCAATCAGAGACGGCATCTGTCGATAAAAGAAGGTCAACAATAGGGTTAAAATATGGGATCCATCCACATCGGCATCGGTCATAATGACAACTTTATGATAACGCAATTTTGCGATATCAAAATCATCTTTACCAATACTGGTGCCAAGAGCGGTAATCATCGTACCGATCTCTTGTGAAGAGAGCATACGATCAAAACGAGCTCTCTCAACATTCAAAATCTTACCCTTCAGCGGTAAAATTGCCTGCGCTTTGCGATCACGTCCTTGCTTGGCTGAGCCGCCAGCAGAATCACCCTCCACCAAGTACAGTTCAGAGAGAGCGGGATCTTTTTCCTGACAATCCGCCAGTTTTCCCGGTAGATGTGATATATCCAACACACCTTTACGACGGGTAAGGTCGCGTGCTTTACGAGCAGCTTCACGAGCCGTAGCCGCCTCGGCCACTTTACCCACCACTTTCATCGCCTCTTTAGGATTCTCTTCAAACCATTCGGCCAATTTCTCATTGACCACACCCTCAACAATAGGACGCACCTCAGAGGAAACCAGTTTCTCTTTGGTCTGTGATGAGAATTTCGGATCAGGCACTTTCACCGATAATACGGCTGTTAAACCTTCACGGCAATCTTCACCCGTTAAGCTGACTTTATGTTTTTTCAATAGTCCACTAGCAGCCGCATAATGGTTGATACAACGGGTTAAGGCGCCGCGTAGGCCGGCCAAATGCGCACCGCCATCTTTCTGGGGAATATTATTGGTAAAACAGAAGACATTTTCCTGATAAGAGTCGGTCCACTGCATGGCCAGCTCCACAACAACATCATTGCGTTCAATTTCCATGATCACACATTCACTATGCAAAGGTGTGCGTGTACGGTTCAAGTGAGCAACAAAGGCTGAGATACCCCCCTCATACTCGAAGACTACTTTATGATCAGTACGCTCATCCAATACTTCAATATGTACGCCGCTATTGAGAAAGGATAACTCACGCAAACGGGCTGCCAGAATATCAAAGGACATATTACGATGCGAGAAAATTTCTAGGCTGGGCAGAAAGCGTATTTCACTACCCGTGCCTGTCGCATCACCAATCACTTTCAATGGTTCAACCGGCTCACCCATCTCATATTTCTGATAATGGACATGGCCTTCACGGCGAATCACTAACTCCAGTGATTCTGAAAGTGCATTAACCACCGATACACCCACCCCGTGCAGGCCACCAGACACTTTGTAGGAGTTATCATCAAATTTACCACCGGCATGCAGCACCGTCATAATCACCTGCGCTGCTGAACACTGCTCCTCTTCATGAATGCCCACTGGAATACCACGACCATTATCACACACCGAAATAGAATCATCAGAATGAATAATGACCTCAATCTTATCACAGTGACCCGCCAGTGCTTCATCGATGGCATTATCCACCACTTCAAACACCATGTGGTGCAAGCCTGTACCATCGTCGGTATCACCGATATACATTCCGGGCCGCTTACGAACAGCATCCAACCCGCGCAGTACCTTGATACTGTCTGCGCCATACTCTTTCGGGTTATCTGAGCTACTCATGCTGCTTCCTCCAATTCTACTACTTCTATCGCACTCATATTGACTGAGCCTACATCCGTTCTCTGTTCTTCTATAAAATTTAAACCTTGCGCTGTAAACGTCTGTACATCTATGTCAATATGAGTGGGAATAGTGATACCTGCAGGCGCTGTCATCAATACCTGACCATAACTCTGCTGCAAGCGTTCCAATACTCTAACTTGTCGTTCACTATCCAATGCTTCTAAACAATCATCCATCAATAAAACAGGAATAAGGCGACGATAACACATCCACAAGCCGCACTCTGCCATTTTTAATGCAATCGCGGCCAGTCTTTGCTGTCCTCGTGAGCCTGAATTTCTGATTTCACGTCCTTGAAAGTTAATATTTAGGACATCACTATGGGGTCCAAAACGCAAACTGCCCATACGTCTATCTTCTTCACGTCGGTCAGCTAAACGGGCTAACCATACCTCTCTTTGATAGTTGCATACTTTCAAATCCAGACTGAGAGGGTATTCAGTTAACGCCGTCTCATCAACCAGTAATGCATTAAGCTCTTCAAGCAAACGCTTTCTAATGGCTACAATGGGTTCACCATGTTTAACAATCTGTTGCTCCCATACCATCAATTCCTCACTACTCGCGCGTTGGCGCAGTAGTCTTGAACGCTGCATCAGGGCACGCATATAGTGTTGATAGTGTGAGCGTACCGACTCAAAACAGATCATGGCTAAGTTATCCAGCCAGCGCCTGCGCTCTCCTGCGACGCCATCTACCAAGCGTCTGCCCTGTGGTGCATCTACCAGCACAGGAAAACTTTCACTAACATCTTTACGCCGTTGAATATCACGCCCTTGTAGACGAATGCTTGTTTTTCCCTTGCCTCCTGACACACATAGATGCATAGGGCCAAAACGCTTCCAACTACCTTGAATTAAAAAACTTTTTTCACCATTTTTCAGTAAAAAAGGATCACGTGCCTGACGAAAAGAACGACCATGGGCCATCATATAAACCGATTCAAGCAATGTTGTTTTACCACAACCATTGGCACCCACCAATAGATTCAGACCCGGTTTACAAAGCCAGTTTACGCTATGATGACAGCGTAGGTGCGTTAATTTCACTTCAGAAACAGCCAGTGCTGTTGCCAAGACCCCATGATTTACAGTGCTTTGCAATGCTTCTAAATCCGCATGGGCATAATAACATAGCGTGATCTGTGGCTATCTTCACCATGCACCAAAATAGGAGAAAGCTCATCCTTGAGTTCCATACATATAGAGTCTGTATGAATAACACTTAAAACGTCACGTAGATAACGGCCATTAAAACCAATCGCAATCTCCTGACCTGTGTAGTCTGCATCTATACGCTCGTCTGATTCCTCTTGCTCACTGTTTTGGGCGGAGATATCTACGCCTTTCTCACTAAAAATAAGGCGTATATCATGGGTAAATTCATTGGCTACGATCATATTGCGACGTAGTACCTGATCCAGAACCGTCCGCTCCATTTTTGCAGTATCCGGATTATCGACAGGAATCACATCCTGATAGACCGGAAAACGAGCATCAATCAGCTTGGATGTGAGTGTATTGGCGCCGGCCATCAGACGAATTTGACTATCATTGATTAATAATTCCACATCACCCTGATGTTCATCACATAATTTACGCATCTCAACCACAGCTTTTCTCGGTACAATACAAGAACCTTTGCGAGCCACCTGTTCTAATTGATATTCTGACAGAGCCAAACGATGGCCATCAGTGGTTACCAAACGAATGTTCTGCTCCTCATCCAGTTCAAATAGTGTGCCTGTTAAATATTTTCTTGTTTCATCTGTGGACATGGCAAAAGAAGTTGCACCAATCATCTCAGCAAGGGCTGTAGCGGGCAAAATAACCGAAGTGGCATTCTCCTGATCTGTCATTGCCGGATATGCTTCAGCAGATTGTGTAATCACTTTAAATCGAGAACGTCCGCTGGCAATCATAATAAAACCATCACCTGTAGTCAGTGAAACATCAAGATTTTGATCTAACTCTTTAATAATATCGAAGAGCTTTTTAGCTGATACAGTAATTGAACCACTCTCTTTTACGGTTCCTTCAATACGACTGCAAATCCCCACTTCCAGATCAGTGGCTGTCATGCGCAAACTGTCCTCATTTGTTTCTATCAAAACATTGGCTAAAATGGGAATGGTGTGTCTCTTCTCAACAATACTTTGGCAACGCTGCACCAACTGTAATAGCGGGGTCCTGGATAAAGTTACTTTCATTCCTAATTCCTTTTATTAAGCTTTTTTTAAAAAATCATCGTCATCATAGGGGGTGTGGATAGTGTGGATAACGCTATTAGCTTATGAAATAATGAGCTTTTTTCTTTTTTCAGCCTGTGTAATCGCTACATAATAAACTGTGTGTAAGATGGGTATAAATCATTATCAGCCGGATAGCTTAGCAATATTTATAGTTATACTCAAATAATCCACAACTGTTCAGCCCCTGTTTACACAAGATTTTGAGCCAACCAAGTCACTCTTTAGCGTTTTAACTGCGCTATAATACGACTAACTTCTTCATTAAAATCTTCATCATCATTTCGCATTTTTGCAATTTTTCGAACAGCATAGAGAATGGTCGTATGATCTCTACCGCCAAAACGAGCACCTATTTCCGGTAGTGAGAGCGTGGTCAGTTCTTTACTAGCATACATCGCTATTTGACGAGGAAAAGCAATGGTACGACTGCGCTTACTAGAGGTCATTTCACGAATATTGATATTATAGTAAGCTGCAATCTGTTTCTGAATATCTTCAATAGAAATAGCACGTAGCTCTTCATGCAGCAGATCACGCAATACGTGGCGAGCAAAAGTTACATCAATGGTACGCCCGGTAAGCGTTGCATGCGCAGTTAAACGCGTTAAAGCCCCTTCAAGTTCACGTACGTTATTGGTAATTCTCGTCGCTAACAGATTTGCCACATCCTGATCCATATCAACACCAGCTAACTCCGCCTTACTTGAAAGAATGGCTAGCCTTGTTTCTAAATCAGGCGGCTGAATATCTGCAACCAAACCCCAATTAAAGCGAGAACGTAAGCGTTCCATCAAGTTAGTCAGGTCTCTTGGACTGCGGTCAGAGGTAAGAATAATCTGCTTTTTCAATTCATACAGTGCATTAAATGTATGAAAAAACTCTTCCTGGGTACGATCTTTACCAGCAATAAATTGGATATCATCAATAATCAGTATATCTACTTGTCTATATTGATTACGAAAATGATCAGTGGAACCATTGCGAATAGCCTGAATCAACTCATTGGTAAAACGTTCACCTGTTCGGTAAGCGATACGATAACTATTTTTTGCGATGAGGGTATTGGCAACAGCATTAATCAGATGCGTTTTTCCCAGTCCAACACCACCATAGAGATAGAGTGGATTATAAATAGCACCTGGTTTTTCCGCCACGGCCTGCGCTGCAGCATGACAAAACTCATTACCTGAACCGACAACAAAATTTTCAAACGTAAATCGAGGATCAATAAACCCATCGACCAAGGAAGCTTCAATAACGACGGCCTCATCAGATTTACGGCTCTCTTGTTGGGCAAGGCTACTGTCTACAATATAAGAAATTTCAACATCAGCTTGTGTGTACTCATGGGCTAATTCAAGAATTCTTTTGGCATAACGGCTTTTAAGACCATCAAGAAAGAAATTACTCGCAACAGAAAGCGTTAATTTTTTTCCTTCTTCTTTGTTCACAATAGGCGCGACCCAGGCATCAAAACTGGATCCCGGAAGCTCATCTTTTAAATGGCTTGAAATATGTTTCCATATTGGTGTTCTATTTTCAATCGTCATCGGCTGAATAGTACAGTCTTGGCGATTATCATCCAGTTCCATCACTAAAAGGCTCTCTAGGCTGCTTAATTTTACGCTCTTGGCGGTTCTTTTACTTCTTTATAAATCTCTATATTTCAAAATTCATCGTCATCATAGGTGCTGTGGATAGTGTGGATAAGTCATTTATTTGATGCTGTTATTACTTTTAAAGCTCACCCAGGATGTGAGTAAGCCAGCTGCAATGTTGTGTAGTAAGCGGGTATAATATGCAACCACCTGCCAATCACTGCTCATAATCAAAGTTATACGCAATTCATGCACAGTTGATTGTGGGTGCTATACACAGCTTTATTCTGCACGATCAAGCATGCGCCAAATCATTCACCGCAAAGCAAGACCGCACTGAATAATTCGATAATCTGGAAATAATTTGGTCTATAGCTAAATCCGTCTTAGCCAAAGGCAGGTTTTCCTTTTAAGGTGGGGCAACAATGATGGTATAGTGATTCAAGCTTGAAAATGTCTTTGCTCGTCATTGCCTCGAAGGCGCTTGAGCGGCGTTCATGCCACGCGATAGGGTTAGCAAAACAAACCATTTTTCTTGGTTTGTTTCGTCATCACTGAGTATTTTATATGGTCAGCCCAAATGCTTCTATGCCGCCATCCCCGAGTGCTTTAATCGGGGATCCACTGAGTGCAGAAGCATGGGAGGCGTGCCTAAGTCGGCTTATGCTTAACTCAGTACTCGTGTCTTATTAGAAGTTCTGCGGGACTAAAGTCCCATCCCCAAGAAGAGAAAACAGAGCATTCCTTTGAAATGGATTCTCATCTTCACGGGAATGACGGGCGTAACGCTTAACCCCCCAAACCATTAAGGTCAGAAGTGTGTGAAATGTTATTGAAGCATACTGCCTTCGCCTGCCAGCTATGATCTTTGGGGGTGCGACTAAAGTCGCGCAGCAATATCCGAGTGTATGCGTGACCACGCGACTTCGACGCAACTCTGGCTGGAATGAAGGGTATGGTACTGCGTATGCTGAACGAGACATTGGGAATGCTCCGGAGTGGGGGAATTTATTTGCCATTGATGGATTTTATAAGTGTTTCTTTAGCCTTTATGATTTTGTAACTTATCTTATTTTTCAAAATTCATAGTCATCATAGGTGCTGTGGATAGTGTGGATAAGTGCTTATTTTGTTTGCCTGATTGATCTAAGCAGCCTTTTATCATGTGAGTAATGAATCTGGAATGTTGTGGAGTAAGTAGGTATAATTGTAGGCTCTTGTTGTGTGGATGCGTTTATTCATAGTTATACGCAATTCATCCACAGTTGATCATGGGTGCTATACACATCTTACCCAAGATCAGATATTGTCATGCGGCGTATGCCGTAAGCTTACGATTCTCCTGACATTCTCGGACAGCTTCCTAGAAACTCGGTGTTCCAGTTTTTATATTTTGAAGTGTCATCGCTTTAGGGCCTCGGAAATAATAAAACATCCAAAAGGTGCGCAGGATAGAAGTTTGGATTCAAGGCGCAGAAACAGGCGCATAGCTGGGACTATGTAACTGTTTCTGCAACGTAGAAGGCGAGCTTATAGACCAGTAGACTTGGATGTTTTATTATTTCCGCGGCCCTAAGTCGGGAATCCACGCTGAAACGCTCTGCTATGTGCTCCCACGCAGGAGCTTGGGAACGCGGAAAAATCAGCAAAATAGCTTTCTGCCACAAAACCTTAAAAGTACTCAGCGGCGCGTATGACGGCGAATGAGTATGGCATTTCCTATGACTAGCAAAGAACTCAAGGGCATGGCAACAGCCGCAAAAACTGGCGTCACCCAGGCCGCCATTGCAGCGGGAACAAGCAGCAAATTATACGTTATAGATAGCATCAGATTCTGAGACACTGTTCTCATCGTTCGCTTTGCTAAATCCAATGACCAGCAGATTCTTTTTAAATCACTGCCCATCAATACAATATCTGAACATTCCATCGATAAATCAGTACCACTGCCCATCGCCATACTCACATCAGCCTGAGCCAAACTAGGTGCATCGTTCAGACCATCCCCAACCATAAGGACATGCTCACCTAGCTTTTGTAGATTGATCACCTCAGCCACTTTATCTTCAGGCAGTAGCTCGGCAACCACATGGATCCTTGCCGTTGTATGGCTTGCCAAGGTGTTCTTCATATAAAGAGCTGCTGCCTGCGAATCACCGGTCAATAGGGTGATACCGATCTCTCTTTTTGCAAGTTCAGTAATCAGTTGAGCTGCCCCTTGGCGCAATTGATCTTCAATATGCAAAAGACCCAGTAGCACCCCGTCAACAGCCACAAAGACCGCTGAACCCATTTCAGCCTCAATTCTGCCATAGGCATGATAAAGATCAGCAGCAATAAGCACGCCCTGTTGCTTCATCAACTTTTCATTGCCTACCCAAACGTCGCACGCTTTCGCCCCATCCTTTACCCGCGCCCTCACCCCCAATCCAGCTAACATCTGTTGATCGGAACTATCCATAAAAGACAAGCCTTCTGACTCAAGCGACGCACAAATAGCCTTGGCAATTGGATGGGTGTAATTTCGCTCCACGGCTCCTGCTAGCATCAGCAGGCGCTCGTTATCCTCACTACCAATAAACGCAGAAACGCGCATGCAGCCCTCGGTAAGCGTGCCTGTTTTATCGAGCACAACATGCGTAACCCTTGCCAATTTTTCCCATGCTTCGCCATCACGCACCAGCACGCCGCTCCTTGCTGCAAAGCCAGCACTCACAGCCATAGCCATGGGTGTTGCCAAGCCCAGCGCACAGGGACAGGTGATAATCAGCACAGCCGTCGCAGCCAATAATGCGGCATGAAAATCGTAATAAAACCACCAATAGCAGAGGGTCAGAGATGAGAGCAGTAGCGTTGTCGCCACAAACCACGGCACAATTCGGTCAGTTAAGCGCTGCACTGCGGCTTTAGAACCCTGCGCTGACTCTACCAGCTGAACAATACGCGCCAACACCGTAGCAGCCCCCATCTGCTGCACCTGCATCAGAAGCACCCCTTCACCATTCACCGTGCCACCTGCTAATTTATCACCTACAGTTTTATGTACGGGTCTTGATTCACCGGTAAGCATCGATTCATCGGTGTGAGAGTCACCAACCAGCACAAGACCATCTGCAGGTACTTTATCGCCCGGCTTTACACGCAGCTTATCACCGATCACCAGTTTTCTAACAGACACCCGCTGCTCGCTGCCATCAGGACATAAGCGCGTTGCCATCTTGGGCTGAAGTTCCAATAGACGCAGTGTTGCCGAAGAGGCACTTCCCTTGGCCATAGCTTCAAGGTAACGGCCGAGCAAAATCACGAATAGAAAGGTGACGACTGTATCAAAATAGACATGGTTTCCACCCAGATATGTTTGCCAGAAAGAATAACCATAGGTCGTCACTGCGCCTATCGCTATCGGCAGATCCATACTTAGATGACGATACCAGACGCCTCGTATTGCCGTCGTCAGGATCGTAGAACCACTATAAAAAAGTACCGGCGTCGCAATTGCAAAACTAATCCAGTGAAAAAAGTGGCGAAAGTCACTACTAATGCCCGAAAAAGCACCAGCGTAGAGAGCGATGGAGATCCACATCATATTCATCGCGCCAAAGCCGGCAAAGCCCAAGCGGAACAACAACTGCCTATGTAGTTTTTTTTGCAAGCCCTCAGCATTTTCCAGATTAAAGGGGGTCGCGGCATAACCGAGCGCTGCCAAGCGTTGCAAAATATCAGGCAGCTCTACCTGTTCAGGGTTCCAACGCAAAAACAGGCGGTGATGTACCATATTCACTTCGCCCTGCAGTACACCCTCACACCCTGCTAGCCCCCTCTCAATCAGCCATACACAGGCTGCGCAATGAATCCCTTCAACCATAAGCTGTGCTTGATAACTACCATCAGCGCCTTTTTTAACAAAATCCGCCTGCACCTCTTCTAAGGCGTACTGATCGACATCCGCGGGTACAGCAGGTGGCGGTGCAAGAGAAGCCTGCTGTTTTTCTATACGCTGATAAAAACTATCCAGACCTGCTTGATGAATAATCTGACAGACACTCAAGCAGCCTGAGCAACAAAACAGCTTTTTTTCTGCATTAATCTCACCATAACATTGATTTGCACTACTAGCGGGTAGTCCGCAATGAAAGCAGTGCGCTGGAGAAGTGCCATCAGGCACGGCTTCTTTCATAAGCCTAAAAAATCAGGGCTTAACAACAATGCGCTGAGCTGTATTAAAATGATCAGTCCCTGAATCAATGCGGGCAATTAGGTCCCAATTACCGACCAGAGGGAATGCCACAGGAGCTGCAAATGTACCAATATCAACCAACTTTAAGGCCACCTCAAAATCAGAGGTAGCGCTATTGGGCCGATAGGCAGAAAGCACCACTTTCCCCGTGCGCACCGGTTGCCCCTGGTGATCCATCACATAGAGCCTGAATGTCTGTTCGTGATTGACACGTATTTCCTGAGGCAGCAATAGCTGCAAGCGCCAGGCTGTCGGGCTCAGCGCTTTACGCAGCTGCTGATCGTGAAAATATCTTTTGCCCTGCTCATAATAATTATCCACAACCAAGTTGGGCGGAAAGATAAAGGCATAGGTAATAAAGCCAATATTGACCACCAGTGTCACGGCAACAACGGCAAGGATACCTCTAAGCCATGGATTTTTCAGATCCTCTTTTACCTGATCACTTAACATAAAAACTCCAACCTTCCTATATGACTCATTGATCTGTTTCTAAAATATCTTAGGGCCGCGGTAAGAATAAATCATCCACGTGCTGGTCTATAAGTCCGCATTCTGCGTTGCCACAGAGTTACGAGTAAAGGCAGTAGGCTATCGCGCCCAGTCAGGGCTTGCTTATGCGCTTGATTTGGCGCCTTGAATCCAACAACTATCCTGCGCATAATCTGGGTAATTTATTTTTTCCGCAGCCCTTAGCACTGACACCTCAGATACCTTCTCTGCCGCAAGCGGCTTTCACCTTGTCCTACGACTACCCCTGATTGCCCTTTCATTCGTTCCCCAGGGGAGCTTCTCTTGCTTCGCAATTACCTTCTGTTGCAGTGTGTATTCGTGGCTAATCTTGTCTGCGACTACTTGGCTTATCTTTGTACGTAATCAGCAATTCTTTACCGCACAAGCAAGCGTTGCCGGTGGGAGTGCGCGATCACGAATTTAGACATAGACCCTACACAGCATGCAAAAAAGCCATGTCTATGAAACAGCCCAAGCCTACTTACCACGAGGACTTATAAACACTGATTCATACGTCAGCCTTATAAATGGCGGCTCCACACTTTTAAAGATAAATTGAAACGGCGTCTTTTTATTTTTTAAAACGCCGCGTTTGGCAGCTAAAAACAGATGAAAGGGCACCATCTTACCAGCTTTCAGCGTAATCTTATCACCTTTGTTGCCAACAATAAAAACACCATCCAAACCAACGCTAGTCATCGTAAAATGGAGGTCACCTTTTGTTTTATTCAGCGCTTTTATGGTGTATTTGTTTTGCACATCACCATTGCTCATCTGAATATAAAGCGGCTGTCTGGCATGCACAATGGACAGCTCAACCGGTGGAATATGCGTAAGTCCATACACAATACCACCCACAGCTAAAAAGAAGATCGCTAAATAGCTTATGACACGAGGCCGTTTAAATAGTGGTGGTAGTTGTTCACCCTGCATCTCTTTTTCAGAAGCATAATGAATCAGACCGCGTGGCCGCTTCACTCTATCCATGATCGAATCACAGGCATCAATACAGAGTCCACACGTGATGCACCCCTCCTGCATGCCTTCACGGATATCAACACCCGTTGGGCAGACACCCACACAGAGGTGGCAATCGATACAATCACCGCGAGATTCACTACCCTTGCCACTCACCTTCCCTCGGGGTTCTCCTCGCTGCACATCATAGGTGGGTAAAATAGAATCTTTATCCACCATCACACTTTGAATGCGCGCATAAGGGCAGAGCCAGAAGCAAACCTGTTCACGCATAAAGCCCGCAAACACATAGGTGCCAAAGATAAAGGCTGCCAACACAACCCATGCTTCAATCGGCGCATCCAAGCTCACATAGCGATACCAGAGATCAAAAACATCCGTAAAATAGGCCGCAAAAGTGACGCCTGTGATAATAGAGATCATCAGCCAGAGTGTATGCTTAAACAGTTTCAAACGTATTTTTCGACCATTCCACGGTGCTGCATCCAGTTTACGGCGTTGAACGGGACTACCTTCAATCTTCTCTTCGAGCCATGTGAACCAATCTGTCCAAACTGTCTGAAAACAGAAATAACCACACCAAACACGCCCAGCAACAGCCGTCACGGCAAACAGTGTTATCGCTAATAAGATCAATACCAGTGCCAGCATCCATATATCCTGGGGCCAGATTGTCAGCGCAAAGAGATGGAACTGCCGCTCGGGTATATCAAAGAGAATGGCCTGCTGCCCATCCCAACGAAAATAAGGCATGATAAAATAGAGTAGCCAGAGTGCGGAACCATACCATTTCAACGTGCGAAAACGGCCCGTAAGTCGCTTGGCATGAATTGTTTCACCACCCACATTCACATGGTAATGATGCGCCTCTTCATAAAGGTCGGACACCATCCCCTTTTCAGAATCAGTCATATCAACTCCTTACTTTTATATAATACCAGAACATACAGTATATATCGATATAATAATATACAATACAAGAGAAGCAAGACATCATTGCAACGATGGCGAGCAGCGCACTGAAAAGTGCACTCTCAGCCGATCTATCTTATCGTTCAAACATAAAAAGGGAGGCTCAATGACCTCCCTTTTACTTACTACTTAGCGACTACTCTGAATCATCTTTGCTGTTGATAATTTTTATAAAACGATAACCGAGGTAAAGACCCACAATAAGTGTCCCTACCACCGCTAAGATCACGCCAATAACCACTTCGTCCATATAAGACTCCTATTTTCCGCCACCTAATTCATGAACCTTCACAGCCAGCATCTTGATTGACTCAGGCGTTAACTTTTCGCCAAAGGCTGGCATAATAGCAATGCGTGTATTGGGCACATCTTCCTGATTTACACCATAACGAATCGTTCTCAGCACCTCGTCCTTGCTACCACCAAAGCGCCAGATCCCATCAGTCAGATTCGCAGCGCCACTGCCCAACTCATTAATCGCGCCACCCTTAGCATCTTCACCATGACAGCCAGCACAGCCCGCTTCATTAAAGTGAATCAAGCCTTTAGGTGTCGCTTTTCCTTCAGCTGCAGCCACCACAAAATCAGCTAGCAGATTGATTTCAGCATCCGGCAGTTCACCCTTATGGGCAGGCATATCACCCTCACGTCCATCAGTAATGGTCTCTACAATCGTGTCAAAGTCACCACCATACAACCACGCATCATCCGCCAAGTTAGGAAATAGACCCGGTGCACCCTGCCCACCAGAACCATGGCAAGCCGCACAGTTATCACCAAATATAGCCTTGGCCGATGAATCAGCAAAGTTACGCATGCCGGCATCATCCAATAATTCCTGACCACTCATCTGAGCAACTTTTTTCAAAAAAGGCGCTTTAACAGCATCATTTTCAGCAACAGCCTCTTTGAACTCCTTAATCTGAGTCCAACCAAGCAGCCCTTTGGTTGATTCATGAAGCAGCGGGATCGACGGATAGAGGAGCAGGTAGACCACACAGAAGATCCAACTAGCATGAAAGGAGATCATCCACCAGCGAGGAATTGGATTCGTTAACTCCCTTATGCCATCCCATTCGTGGCCTGTATCTGGGACTTGTTCCGGCTTATTTGGTTTGGCCATGGTCAACCTCCCTCTTCTCATCTTCATTTACAAAGTCACGATACTGTTCAAAATTATCACGGTTTGATGGCTTAAACACCCATATATAGAGAGCCACCATCAACAGCGTCAGCACCACAGCCATAATTAAGCCTGTTACATCAGCTCGCGTCATCGCCTGCCAATCGGTATGGAAAAACGCCTGTAGACTACTCACGGTAATCTTTTCCTTTCTCGAATTTCACCATCGTACCTAGCACCTGTAGATAGGCGACCATGGCATCCATCTCATTTTTACCTGTCACGGCCGCTTTAGCACCCGTAAAATCAGCCTCGGTATAAGGCACACCAACCATCGACAGGGCACGCATCTTCTTCTCGGTCAGCGTCGCATCAAGCAAGTGTTCTTCAAAGAAGGCGTAATTTGGCATCACCGATTCAGGCACCAAGGAGCGCGGTGCACGCAAGTGCTGTACTTGCCATGCGTTAGAGTATTTACCACCAACACGTGCCAAGTCCGGCCCTGTACGCTTGGAGCCCCACTGGAATGGATGATCATACTTAGATTCTGCGGCCAGTGAGTAGTGACCATAACGTTCCTTCTCATCACGGAAGGGACGAATCATCTGTGAGTGACAGAGATAGCAGCCCTCACGGATATAGACATCACGCCCTTCAAGCTCAAGCGCTGTATAAGGACGAATGCCATCCTCCTCTTTGGTCAGCTTCTCAATGGTACTATCCAGATAGTAGAGCGGAACAATTTCCACGATACCACCAATCGATACAACGATTGCCACCATAGCAATCAGACCCCAGATATTTTTTTCGAGTTTCTCCTGAAATGTCATATCAGCCCCCTATGCCTTAACTGGCTGCACTGCAGCTTTTTGCTGACCAGCACCACGTATAGTCATCACCACATTATACAACATAAGTATAGCACCTAGCAGCACTAGCAAACCGCCGACAGAGCGCAACACATAATAAGGGTGCATCGCAACAACCGTTTCAGCAAAGGTGTAGGTCAGGTTACCGTAGTCATCAGTCGCACGCCACATCAGCCCTTGCATAATGCCAGATACCCACATAGCACAGATATAGATTACCGTACCTATGGTGTGAATCCAAAAATGCGTATTAACCATGGTGACCGAGTAGATTTCTGTTTTCCACAAGCGTGTGAGCAGATGATAGATCGCACCAATAGAGACCATCGCCACCCAACCCAGAGCACCCGAATGAACGTGACCAATCGTCCAGTCTGTATAGTGAGATAGTGCATTCACCGTCTTCAACGACATGACTGGCCCTTCAAAGGTGGACATCGCATAGAAGGCCAACGAAACCACCAAAAAGCGCAGCACATAGTCATCACGTAACTTGTGCCAAGCACCCGAGAGCGTCATCAAGCCATTGATCGCACCACCCCATGATGGGATAATCATGGCAATCGAAACCGCCGCACCAAGTGAACCGGCCCAGTCAGGTAGAGCGGTATACTGCAGATGATGTGCACCCAGCCAGACATAACCAAACATCAAAGCCCAAAAATGCAGCACTGATAAACGATAGGAGAAGATCGGACGATCCGCCTGTTTGGGAATAAAGTAATACATAATGCCGAGAAAACCTGCTGTCAGGAAGAAGCCAACCGCATTATGACCCCACCACCATTGAATCATCGCATCATGCACGCCAGAGTAAATGGAGTAGGATTTGGTCAACGTAACAGGAATGGCCAGTGAATTGACCACATGTAGATAGGTAATCATGATCATCATACCAAGGAAAAACCAGTTCGCCACATAGATATGTGAGGTTTTACGATTGGCAATAGTCATAATAAAGTTGAACATATAAGAGAGCCAGACGATGGCGATAGCAATATCAATTGGCCACTCTAATTCAGCATATTCTTTGCCCTGCGTCCAACCCAGCGGAAAGGAGATTACCGCAGCCACAATAATCAGATTCCAGCCCCAAAAGGTAAACCAGGCTAAGTTATTACTCCACAATGGCACCGCACAGGTACGTTGCACAACATAAAAGGAGGTCGCCATCAGCGTACAGCCACCAAACGCGAAAATCACCGCATTGGTATGCAATGGACGCAGACGCCCAAAACTGAGATATTCGTTAAGATTCAGCGATGGAAACGATAATTGCCATGCAATAATATCGCCCACCAATGCACCGACAATCAGATAAACCACTGCGCAAAGCGCAAAAGATTTCACAATCGCCATGTTATAGTTGGGTTGTCCGGAGACTCTTGCGTCCACTATCCCCTCCTCCTGTTTTAATGAATTTTAATCGCTCGACATACTATATTTAAAAGATGCATTGTATATGCTTTTTTTTATAACACCAACATGACAACACCCTTCACCTTTTGCTCCGCCCATCACTTCCGTCTACTGTTCGCCGCCTTGATTAAGCAACAGGAGATGAACATGCGTTATAATTGGACTGTAGAAGAGATTGAAGCACTATTTGATCAACCCTTTAACGACCTGATGTTTCAAGCCCAACAAAGCCATCGGGCCAATTTTAACCCTAACGAGGTCCAACTCTCCACCCTGCTCTCTATCAAAACAGGAGGATGCCCGGAAGATTGTAAATATTGCCCACAATCATCCCGCTACACCACGGAAGTTGAGTCTGAGCTACTGATGAAGAAGGAAGAGGTGATGAAGGCTGCCCTCATCGCCAAACAGAAGGGCGCTTCCCGTTTCTGCATGGGTGCTGCCTGGCGCGAGCCCAAAGGGCGCGCTTTTGACTTGGTTTTGGACATGATTCGCGAAGTCAAAGCGATGGATATGGAGGCATGCGCTACGCTCGGCATGCTGACCGCGGAACAGGCATCAAAGCTAAAAGAAGCCGGTTTGGACTACTACAACCACAACATCGATACAGACCCTGACTATTATCAAGAGATCATCTCCACCCGTAGTTATGAGGATCGATTAGATACCCTAAAAAATGTGCGCGCAGAAGGCATGAGCGTCTGTTGTGGTGGCATTGTTGGCATGGGTGAATCATCCCGCAATCGCGCTGCCATGATCACCCAGCTGGCGCGCATGAGCCCACATCCCGAGTCAGTGCCTATTAATATGCTCGTTAAAGTGGAAGGCACACCTATGCAAGATGTGGCCGATCTCGATCCTTTTGACTTTATTCGTACCATTGCCGTTGCTCGCATTACCATGCCAACATCGCATGTGCGATTGTCAGCAGGACGTGACGTCATGAGTGAAGAGATGCAGTCACTCTGCTTTCTGGCCGGGGCCAACTCTATCTTTTACGGTGAAAAACTACTGACCACCGGCAACCAAGATGCCGAAAAGGATCAACAGCTATTTAAACGCTTAGGCATTCGCCCAGAGGAACAACCCACCCCATCCAGCCGACGCATCGCTAACGCTTGAACTGAGCTAAGGGTCACGGAAATAATAAAGTGTCCCAAGCTGCGTAGGATAGAAGTTCGTCTTCAAGGCGAAGAGTTTGGCGCATAAGCAAGCCCTGAATGGGCGCGATAGGTAGTCATATTGCTTTTAAAAAGTGGCTGATT
>JAUZRH010000181.1 GCA_030950555.1 Mariprofundus sp.
GTCGCGAACAATTACGGGAGCAATTAGCGCTGTATCTGCCCGCTTATGATAAAACTAGCTCTGAACCCGATGCTTAGGGCCGCGGGAAAAATAAATCATCCATTTAGAGCCAATTGCAAAACTCTGGGTGGATGAGCGGCAATCCCACTTTGAGTCCATTTTTGAGGTGGAATGAGGTGCATGGTGGTTCCATGGAGCAAACAACAGCGCGGAAAAGGACCAAAGTGGGGCCGCCGATCGCCGCTCACGAGTTTTGCAATTGGCGCTTTATACTGGTCTAAAGCCTCGCCTTCAGCGTTGCAGAATCAGTTACTACTAAAGGCATAGGCTATCGCGCCCATTCAGGGCTTGCTTATGCGTCAGATTCAACGCCTTGAATCCAAGCTTTTATCCTACGCATAACTTGGATACTTTATTACTTCCGTGGCCCTAAGGCCGACTCGATTCCCACCCCACATCTTCGCGGAGATGTCTGAGAATAGAGGTCGTAACGATGGTAAGTGGGATTGCGTTGGATATTTTCCCCCTTTGAGGCGAATAGCAGGGACTCAAAAGAATAATGGAGGGGCAATCCAGCCGATATTTTTTTTATGCAGCGATTAAAACATAGCCTGCTGTTTATGCGAGATAGAAGTGATGTTTTCTTACTGAGCGTTGACCCATGGCTGACCAACTATAGAGTGCCCATGCACTCCGGCATGGTGTGTAATTTATTTCTGGAGTTCTTTTGTGATTAAACAGTATTTGCTCTCTCCTGGTCCGACGGCTGTTCCTGAACGGGTGATGTTACGCATGGCGCATCCCATGATTCATCACCGTACACCACAGTTTTCTGCTATATTTGCTGAAACCAAGGAGATGCTCGAGCAGCTGTTTCAGACGCGCAATGATGCACTGATTCTCTCCTCATCCGGTACCGGTGCAATGGAAGCGGCGCTCATCAATCTTTGTGCACCGGGTGATACGATCATCTATGTGAATGGTGGTAAGTTTGGTGAGCGCTGGGGGAAAATTGCAGAAACACATGGTATTCTGACAGTTGAACTGAAAGTGGAGTGGGGCAGTGCTGTAGCTGTTGCTGACGTTGAAACTGCTTTGATTGCCAATCCGCATGCCAAAGCTGTGTTTGTTCAGGCTTCTGAAACGGCAACGACAACCGAGCACCCCATTCGGGAAATAGCCGCTCTGACCGCCACAAGGGATCATTGTGTAACGGTGGTTGATGCGATTACGGCACTTGGTGTGATTGATATGCCGATGGATGCTTGGGGGCTGGATGTGGTAATATCCGGTTCGCAGAAAGCATTGATGTTGCCACCGGGACTGGCGATGATCGCTCTCTCTGATAAAGCGTGGGAGATGGTTGGTGCGAACAAAGGCTGTCACTCCTTCTATTTTGATCTCGTAACAGAGCGTAAAAATCAACAGAAGGGTAAAGACACGACGGCTTGGACTCCTGCGGCATCGCTCATTATTGGTCTGAACGAAGTGTTGAAAATGATGTTTGAAGAGGGGTTGGATAATCTTTATGCACGCCATAGCTTGCTGGCTGAAGCAACACGTGCTGGAGTTCAAGCACTTGGTATGAAGCTTGTATCTAATGTGCCCGCGGCATCTGCGACGGGTGCTTTTATACCTGAAGCGGTGGATGGTGTTGCTTTCTTTAAATATCTACGCGATAAGATGGGCGTTACTTTTGCCGGTGGTCAGGATCATCTAAGCGGTAAAATTATCCGTATTGCTCACTTGGGTTATTATGACGTATTTGATGTTGTGATAGCGCTTAGTGCGATTGAAATTGCGCTTGATCGCTTTGGTTATCCAGTGGTCATGGGTGCAGGTGTTGCGGCTGCACAGAAAGTATTGGCCAATCGTTTTGCCAAGGTTTGATCTATTGAAAGTAACTATCGTTGTGAGGATATAATCATGGCAACACGCCCGATTATCGGATTAGATGATGCTTTTGGAGCGCGTGCACGTGCTTTAAGAAAGTTACAGGGAAATTTATTGGATCTGTTTGCTGAAGCGGATTACGAAGAGGTGATTCCACCGATTGTAGAGCGCCCTGATGCTCTGAAATCAGGTGCGGGTCGTTTTTTGGCAGATCAAACGGTTGTTTTTACAGATCCGGCCGGCGCTGGCCTGTTGGCTTTGCGTTCTGATATCACGCCTCAGATTGCTCGTATTGCTGCCACACGCTTATTAGCAGCAGAGACACTAAAGCTCAGTTATTCCGGCCCTGTGATGTTAGCACGTCCAGAGTTACGCGGTGGTTCGCGGCAACAGTGGCAGACTGGCATTGAGTGCTTGGGTGTCGCAGGCAGTCATGGCGACACAGAAGTGTTACATTTGGCCGCACGTAGTATGCTGGCGGCAGGTTTTACCAAACCGGTGCTGCAGGTGGGGCATATCGGACTATTAAAAGCACTGGTCAGTGGTAGCTCTACTGATCTGGCAACATGGACCGTACTCTTACGCCGACGTTCACCGAATGATTTATTGGCTGAAATAGAGGGGCAGGATTTGGACTGTGGTGTGGTGGATGCACTACTGAAGTTTGTTTCAGGAGAGGCCGATCAGCATTGGATTGAGGAAAATCGTTTAGCTTTTAATACAGCATTTCAGTCGGCAGCCGATGAACTGCTAACTCTTGTTCATGCCGTCGGTGAGCGCTTGGAAGGGGATGTACAACTGATTGCGGATGCAGGCGTGATGCCACGTTTTCTCTATCATAGCGGTGTACTATTTGCGGGTTATGCTGAAGGTGTCTCTCACGCACTACTGCATGGTGGTCGCTATGATGCAATGATGGCAGCCCATGGTCGTGATATGGCTGCAACGGGCTTTTCATGCGATCTATGGGCATGGTTGGATGCAAGCGCTTAATAAATAGTATATTTTTATTGCACAGCTACTTTGTGATATGGAAATTTGGGGTTAAATATGAAAAATACAATCGCAATTGGAATTCAATGGGGTGATGAAGGCAAAGGTAAGATCGTTGATCTGCTGGCGCCACAAGCGGATGTTGTTGCCCGTTTTCAAGGGGGGCCAAATGCTGGCCACACCCTGGTTCTTGGTGATAAAACAACAGTTCTGAACCATATCCCTTCGGGTATCCTGCATGAGAATACACTCTGTTTAATTGGCAATGGAACGGTGGTTGACCCTTTTCGACTGGTAGAAGAGATGGATATGCTTATCGCTGCCGGCATTCCGGTTGCCGATCGTCTGAAAATATCTGATCGCTGCCAACTTATTTTGCCATATCATCGTAATTTAGATGCCGCCCGTGAAGCTGCCAAAGGTGCTGGCAAGATTGGCACGACCGGCAAGGGCATTGGCCCATGTTATGAAGATAAAACAGCTCGCCGTGGCATCAGGCTTGTGGACTTGACCTCTGCTGATCTGGATGCACGCATCGATGCCAACCTTGAATATGTAAACTTTATGCTGACTCAGTATTTGAAAGCCGCACCTGTTATTCGTGCTGATGTTGATGAAGCTCTGGAGCTGGCAAAAGCGCGTTTATTGCCGTTGGCTGCTGATGTGCCACTAATTCTACAGCGTCGCATTAAAGCTGGTGATCAAATTCTTTATGAAGGCGCGCAGGGTTCTATGCTGGATGTGGATCATGGTACCTACCCGTTTGTAACCTCCTCCAATACCGTTGCCGGTGCAGCGCTAGCAGGGCTTGGTGTCGGCCCGGGACAGGTGGATGATGTACTCGGTATTTGCAAAGCTTATACCACTCGTGTTGGTGCTGGCCCGTTCCCAACGGAGCTATATAACGCCGAAGGTATGTGTGATGCAGATAATGCTGGTAAACACATGGCTGAAAAAGGGCACGAATTCGGAGCTACAACTGGGCGCCCTCGCCGTACCGGCTGGTTCGATGGTCCTGTAGTTCAGCATGCTGTACGGATTAATGGTGTGACTGGTTTGGCGATTACAAAGCTGGATGTATTGGACGGTCTGACAGAGGTGAAGCTTTGCGTGGCTTATGAACTAAATGGCGAAAGGTTGGAATCAATTCCTGCTTGTTGTAGTCAATTGGACGCTGTTACACCCATTTATGAAACATTGCCGGGCTGGTCAGCGGTAACCTTTGCTGCGACCTCTATGGATCAACTACCCGAGAACGCGAAGTTATTGCTTAAAAGGATTGAAGAGGTGTGTGGATGTCCGATAACGATGCTCTCTACCGGTCCTGACCGGACGCATATTATTCACATGTAATAGGACTTAGGGCCACGGAAAGAATAAAGTATCCAGGAGCCAATTGCAAAACTCTGGGTGGATGAGCGGCAATCCCACTTTGAGTCCATTTTTGAGGTGGAATGAGGTGCATGGTGGTTCCATGGAGCAAACAACAGCGCGGGTTGGGCCAAAGTGGGGCCGCCGATCGCCGCT
>JAUZRH010000182.1 GCA_030950555.1 Mariprofundus sp.
TCCAAAAGGTGCGCAGGATAGTTGTTGGATTCAAGGCGCAGAAACAGGCGCATAGCTGGGCCTATGTAACTGTTTCTGCAACGTAGAAGGCGAGCTTATAGACCAGTAGAATTGGATGTTTTATTATTTCCGCGGCCCTTACAGTCTATCGCGCCCATTCAGGGCTTGCTTATGCGCTTGATTTGGCGCCTTGAATCCAACAACTATCCTGCGCATAACCTGGATAGCAAAACTCGTGAGCGGCGATCGGCGGCCCCACTTTGGCCCATTTCCGCGCTGGTGTTCGTTCCATGGAACCACCATGCACCTCATTCCACCTCAAAAATGGACTCAAAGTGGGATTGCCGCTCATCCACCCAGAGTTTTGCATTGGCTCTTTATTCTTTCCTTGGCCCTAACATGACCACCCTTTGCGGTGAATGCTTACAAAAATGGTGTAGCGTTCGATGAAATGCCTTGCTCCATTTTGCACAGGGAAACGAGTGGCTTCAACTGCTGCGCATAATTTTTCCACACACCTACTGATGCTGACGAGATCGGCCTGCGTACCTGCACAGCACTGGCCGTCTGCACGGCTCGTTTTGACTGATAAAAATGCAGACAGGACGCATCCCAACTAAGCTCACATGCAGCAAGCAGCGCGCGCGTCTGAACCTCCTGATCCGCCACCAAGGCTTCATACGCCAGTTCATAGAACAGCTCCGCTGGTAGGACATCACGCCAATGGGCCATTAACTGCTGATAAGCAGCATAATATTGCGCTAATTCAGAGAGATCAAAGCCATAGGCAAAGTGTTCGCCCTGCAGATTATTCTTAAAAATTGAGAGACAGCTATCCAAAGGGTGTCTGCACACGTGCACAAAGCGCGCTTGTGGTAGCGCCCGGTGAATGAGCCCCATTAAACCAATATGACTCAGTGTTTTGTCACAATAGTAGGAACTCAGCTCACCGTTTCTTTTAATGCGCTCTACATAAACGTGGCCAATTTTTGCACAAAGATTATTCGAAAGCGCATTTAACTCAGCTAGCGTCTTATCAGCACCTACAACAGCCTCAATAGCAGCAGCCAAATGACCATTTTCACCCAAGGGTACGACACGCTCATGGCTTGAAATAATCTGTTCAACCAAGCTTGAACCCGAACGAGGCATCCCCACCACAAACAAACATGCAACTTGCGATACTTCAGCACACGCCTCCATCAACAATGGTGTGCAAACAACGCGCACCTCAGCCAGCGCCGCTACGGCCGCCGCTATATCAAAAGAAGCGTGCTTATGGCGAATCGCATTAGCCTCTTCCAGCAGGGAAAATGCATGTTCATAGTCACCAAGGTCATCGTTCACTTTAGCCAGTGCAAAAGCCAACTTCATCCGACTGTCACTATCAGCTTCGCACTGCTGATACACATGTCGCATCGCTTCGACCTCTTCATCTTCCTCATCAAAATGATGCAGATCAGCCAACACCAACCAGGCATCCGCATGAAATGGAGCAATCTGTAAAACATCATAGAGATGTTTTCTTGCCATATCCAGTTCACCACGCTCCACCGCCAGCACAGCCAAACCGTAGTGCGCCTCTCCACTGTTCCCATCACGCGTGATAATCGCCTCCAAGTGACCACGCGCCTCATCATTTCGATTAGCTGCTCGACAGGCTTGAAACAGCCCCATACGTATGGCCGCCTCGCCAGGTTTGCGCTTTTTAGCGCGCTCAAGCACCGCAATGGCCCGATCATACTGCTCTTGAACCATCCATCCCGAAGCCAGCCCAAGGTGAGTGGCCATATCCATAGGATCAATTTTCAATGCCGACTGATAACAATGCATGGCCGCGTCCACATCACCCACCTGCAGATAAACATTCCCCTTACTGGCCAAGATATCTGCCCGTAACGGTGCAGCCTCAACCGCCGCAGCGAGATACGCCGCTGCCTGCACCGTATCGTCTTCACGAAGAGCCATAAGTCCGCGCAGATGCATCAGATCCGGATGCTTGGCACACAGTGTTTCAATCTGATTACAAGCGGTCTTTACTGCATCTATATCACCCTGATTCAAACTGTGCTTTGCTACATTCAACCACTGTTCTATTTTTCGTTTACTGTTATTGGATAACTTCATTCTTTTGGCCACAATCACCTCAAATCATCTAAAAAGTTCACCAAACTATAACAGAAGCCAACAAAAAGGGTGCAATCATTGTGATAAGCACCAGCGGTGAACAGATTTTGCTAGGTCGATAGTGATTCAAGTTTGAAAAATACCTTTTCTCGTCATTCCCGTGAAGGCATGGGGCGGGAATGACGGACAATCCATACTTGAATCACTATAGGGGATGGTGTGAAACTTCCGTCCCGCAAGGCTTTGACCTTGCAGCGTAACTAAAGTCGCACCCTACATTGAAATGACTGCATGATCCTCAGCTCAGCAGCCATGCGATTCAGCTTCCTCTGCACACCTTTGGGTTCTGGGCGGTGAATGATTCTGAATAGTTCGCTTCACTTCATCATTTTTCTTTCCTAAATTGACTATCTCAACTACAATCCTGATTATGACTCTCTGCCTACCCACTCTTACCACCGCCACCACGGACCTCTTACTCAATGGTTGTGTTATCGCCGAACGCAGGAACTGGACGGTCCTCAAAGCTTCTGGCCCGACATTACGCGATTATCTGCAAGGGCAAATCACGCAAGATATAACAAAGCTTTCCGATAGCTGTGGTATCCATAGCGCCCTGCTCACACCTCAAGGTAAAGCCGTCAGCGAACTCTATCTTTTAAACAGCTCCGACGATGAGCTAATACTGCTAACACCGAGTAGTTCAGCGCATGCAACCGTGGCACGGCTACGTCAATTTGCACTCGGCCACACGCTACGGATTGGCATCGTTGACGCGATGGGCATCTGCTCAATTCAGGGCACCCATGTTAACAGTGCGCTAGAATTGCTGGGGCTAAACGAGCCCCAAGCATCATGGTTAAGCTATAGTCACCGCGATGCTGTTTTTGCTATGGTCATGCCTCAATTACCGCGCGGCTATTGGATTATCGCTGCCAAGGAGATCATTGAGAAGCTTAGCGACACGCTTCACGTCGTGGATGAAACTGAAGTAGAAGCGATGCGTATTATGCGCGGCATCCCCCACTTTGGCATCGAGTGGGACGCAACAATGCACCCGCTCAATGCCAACTTAATAGAGTTCAATGGTATCTCTTTTGACAAAGGCTGTTATGTGGGACAAGAGGTAAGTAGTCGCATGCACTGGCGTGGTGGTATCAAAAAAAGACTCTACCAAGTCAGCATCGATGGCTTACCAGAAGCGATTCCCTGTCCCATCCGCACCACACTCAATATTGGCGAATTAAAATCAGCGGCGATGAACCATGAAGGAAACTGCGTTGGCATTGCCCTGCTACCTATTGCAACAGCCGAATCAAAAAACACCCTGAGTTTGGAAAATGGTGTTCGCGTCACGCTGCTTGAAGCCTGCCATGCCTGATGCATTTATCTGGTATCACGGCGATGAGTCACTAGAAACCGAACTATTGCATTGGATGGTTACGGTTGAACAACAAGTAGGCGTCCATGGCAAGCTCTATAGGCGCAAAAAAGGTGATACAACCACTTTTATGGAAGCCTATCGCGACGTTTCTAGCGCTGCAATCCAACGCATCGAAAAAATGGCTTTGCACCAAGCTGTTTTTGCCAATGTAAATCGGTGCTGCGAAAGTTTTATGGAGATTTCACCATGAATACAGATAAAACGAACATTGCACTTTCAGATATTCAGCTAGATATGAAAAAACCTACACTGCTTCATCACCAAGCTGGCCATGCCATCTACTGGCTTGGTATCGCCGCATCAACTGTTTTCCGTTGCAATGCCTACCTTATCATTGATGGTGACGAAGTGATACTGATTGATCCCGGTTCACGCAGCTCCTTTGAACAGGTAAAAACCCGAGTTACTCAGATCATCGCGCCTGAAAAAATTACCGGCATGATTCTATGCCATCAGGATCCTGATGTAGCCGCATCGATGGTCGATTGGCTGGACCTCTGCCCTGAGTGCATGGTCTACACATCACCACGTGCACAGGTGCTTCTGCCTCACTTCGGCTCCCGTCACTACGCTTGGCAGGATATCGAAAAAGAACCGCACCTGAATTTCAAATCTGGCTGCAAGCTACGTTTTATTTCCGCACCATTTCTACACTCCCCCGCTGCCTTCACCAGCTATGATGAAACATCACGTTTCCTTTTCTCTGGTGATATATGGGCCGCCTTGATGACCTCATGGCAGTTAACCGTCTCCGACTTCTCCCATCATTGTATGCAGATGAATCTATTTCACATGGATTACATGGCCTCCAATATTGCGGCGCGTGGGTTTGTCGCCAAAATCGACTCCTTGGAGATCGATGCTATTCTGCCTCAACACGGTTCAATCATCACCAAACCCGATGTTGCAGCTGCTCTGCAATATTTAAACACCCTGCAATGCGGCACTGATATTGCGTACCCCGGTTAAAGACCATGACTGATCAACATTCAAACCAACAGATTGATGCACTAAAACAACAGATTCAACTCCTAGAAGAAGCACTGCAGCAATCCTCACGCATTCAACAGCAGTGGCATGAAGCTAGCACTCAGCTCAGCGCTTCTAAACAAGCACTCATACAGAGTGAAACACGCCATAAACAGATCATTACCTGTGCTTTTGATGCGATTATCATTGCCGATAAAAATGGCCTCGTCCAAGAGGCTAATCCGGCTGCTGAACTTATTTTTGGCTATCCCTTAGCGCAGTGGCGTGGCAAGAACCTATGCGCACTTATTCCCGATAAATTAAGCACTCTGTGCCAACAGCTACACACAGCAGATATTTCCACGATGACCCACCCGCAAATTGAAGCGAGTGGCTTACATATGGACGGTCATCTATTCCCCATTGAGGTCACTCTCTCAGCACTCGACAGCAGCGAAAATAGCATCATGGCCACGATTCGGGATATCAGCGAACGCAAACAAATCATGGACAAATTGGAGCAGCGTGTTGCTGAGCGGACAGCCACGCTGAAAAAGTTAAGTGAGGCGGTTGAACAGGCACCCGAAGCTATTATGATCACAGACCGCCACGGCATCATCGAATACGTCAATAAAACCTTCACCCGCACCACCGGCTATCAGGCTGACGAAGCAGTTGGCCAGACACCTAGAATTTTAAAAAGCGGCAACCAAGATGATCACTTTTACCAGCACATGTGGAGCACCATCACCAGTGGCCAAGCATGGCAATCAAGAGTGATTGAAAAACATAAAACAGGCAGCTTTTACCCCGCCATGTTATCCATCTCTCCGATTATGAACGAAAGCGGTGAAATCACCCATTTTGTCGGCTACCACCAGGATATGACCGAGCAGCAGAACCTAGAGGAGCAGTTCCATCAGGCTCAAAAGATGGAAGCGGTCGGCACGATGGTGGGCGGCATTGCGCATGAGTTCAATAATATTCTCGCAGGCATCACAGGCAACATCTATTTAGCGAAGCATCAGTCCGAGCTGAGCAGTGAATTACTGGATTCTCTAAATACCATCGAGCACTTATCCTTTAGTGCTGCCGAAATCATCAAGAAGCTATTGGCATTTTCACGCAAAGGCCATGTAGTTATGAAGGCTATCCCCATCACCAGCTTCTGTACCGATGTGTTGAAACTTCACGCCGTCAGTCTACCTGAGAACATTCATTTCGAACGCCACCTATGCACAGACAGCTTATTCATCAAAGGTGATAGCATATTACTCCAGCAGGTATTGATTAATTTAATCAATAATGCCCACGATGCCGTCAGCAAGGTCAAAAATCCATCCATTACCGTTGAACTAAAACCTTTCAAGGCGAACAAAACATTCAAAAAGAACCACCCTACATTAGCGAGCAAGCATTATGCATGTCTTACGATCAGAGATAATGGCTGCGGTATTCCCAGCGAACATCTAAAGCACGTTTTCGATCCTTTTTACACCACCAAAGAGGTTGGTAAAGGTACTGGGCTGGGGCTATCAATGGTGTTTGGCACCATAGAGAGCCATAAGGGCACCATTGAAGTGGAGCAAAACCATGGCAGCGCATTCCATCTATATCTACCACTTATTGAACAAAATTCAAGCACGACGAGAGCTCATAAAACGACGGATCTTCTACGGGGAGCCGGTGAAACCATACTACTCGTCGATGATGATGCGCGAGTCCTAAGTACTGGCCAAGAGATTCTTGAGAGTCTGGGTTATACGGTATTCACCGCCTGCGATGGGCGAGTTGCGCTTGATATGCTCAAAAAGAACAATAAGCTCTTTCAGTTAGCCATTCTTGATGTGATCATGCCACGCCTTGGAGGGGTCGACACCTATCGTCGCATTAAAAAAATACACCCGGATATCCATATACTATTTACCACCGGCTATGATCTGCTTCACTCATTAAATAAGGAACTCAAAGGCGAAGAGATATTTATTCTCAACAAGCCCTACTCCGTCGCTTCTCTAAGCCAAATCATCAGAAAAATATTAACCTAAATGTTTTCGCCGCAGAGAAGCACGCGCCAATGTACCGCCGCGCAATAGGTCTAATTCAAAAAATGCAAAGGAAAAACAGGGGATAGAGGGCATCCTTCACCAGCTATAAAAATAGTTAACACTCTCCGTTACCTTACAGCTGAAAGATGCCTCTTCATCTTCCGTAGGCCGGATGAATCATGGGCGTTCTTTATTGATCCCCTCACCCTAACCCTCAGGGAGAGGGAGAGGGAGAGGGGATCAACTATTTGGCGAAGCCTTTTCCGTCTCAGGGCCGCGGAAAGCATAAATCATCCACGTGCTAGTCTATCAGTCCGCATTCTGCGTTGCCACAGAGTTACTACTAAAGGCAGTAGGCTATCGCGCCCATTCAGGGCTTGCTTATGCGCTTGATTTGGCGCCTTGAATCCAACTACTGTCCTGCGCATAACCTAGATACTTTATTCTTTCCGTAGCCCTTAAGCAAAGTCTTAATGTGTAAATCGGAACATGAAGAATACCTAATCAAGTACAGATTGATTTCTCAAACGCCTCACGCCCGTCATTCCCGTGGGGACGGGAATCCATTGGTTTTAGAATCAAGCAGAGCGTTTCGTTGATATGGATACCCGACTCAACCCTCGGGAATGACGACAGAGAAAACCCTTTCTCGTCATTTTCACGAGGGCATGGGGTGGAAATCTATTGCCATGGGCATCTAGCAGAGCATTTCTAAATGCTGGATTCCTGATTCAACCCCGGCAATGACTGGAACATACGCGCACCCTTGCATCACTATAACACAACATGGGTGGTTAATTTTTCCATACTCTTTAGTATTGCCGCATGCCTGATATTGCTACCAACATTGCCGTCAAACTTATCCAACGTGAATCGGTCACACCAGAAGATGGTGGCTGCCAAAATTATATGGAGTCTCTGCTAGCCCCCCTCGGCTTTGTACGCACCCATGTCGATACTGGCGGCATCACCAACAGTATTTACACACGTAACGGCGAGTTACCTGGACGGCTCGCTTTTGCCGGCCATACCGATGTCGTACCAACAGGGCCGCTAGAGCAGTGGCCGCACCCTCCCTATGCAGCCGTTATCACGGATGGCATTCTACATGGCCGCGGCGCCCAAGATATGAAAGGAGCTATCGCCTGCTGGATTGCAGCGGTCGCAGCACTATGCAGTGAATACACACCGCTACCGACCCTTCAACTACTGATCACCTCCGATGAGGAGGGGGACTCCATTGATGGCACCATCCGCATCGTGGAAAAGATGCAGTTAGATAACGCATTACCTGATGGGGTAATCATTGGTGAGCCATCCTGCTCTGATACCGTAGGCGATACCATTCGTCGTGGCAGACGCGGTGTTGTACAGATTCGCGCCACCATTCACGGCAAACAAGGCCACTCCGCTTACCCACAGGATAGCGACAATGCCATTCACCGCGCCACGGCGCCGCTAACAAAAGTTTCGACAATAAATTGGGGCGAACCTGCGGCGGGTTTTCCTGCAACCTCCTGCCAGATCACCAATATTAGCGGTGGCACCGGTGCTTCCAATGTCATTCCCGGTCAATGCAGTGCCTTTATTGATATTCGTTACAATCCCGGCAACAACTTTGAGCAAATTAAAAATATTATTGATGAAATATTTAAAGAGTGCCACTGCACGCTGGCCTTTGATCATACTGCAACGGCATTCTCCACGCCGGATGGCCCTTTTCTCGATTTGGTCTGTGCAAGCATTGAGCGTTGCACCGCCATCAAAACAGTGCGTGATACCGGCGGCGGCACCTCCGATGGTCGTTTCTTTGCGGCGGCCGGTGTCGCTGTTGCAGAGCTTGGCACCACCAACAGCACCATTCATCAGGTCGGAGAACAGGTCGCAATCAGCGAATTTGCTTCACTGACCATGATCTACGCTGATATTATTAAAAATTTTGAGGTTTAACTATGAGTGACACTCTGGGCGCACAGATCAATAAGCCAACGCGATTTTTGGACACTTTCGACAACCCAAATCCGGAACGCGACTACCATATCCGTATCGACTCACCGGAATTCACCTGTCTCTGTCCCAAAACAGGTCAGCCTGACTTCGCTGAAATTAAGATCGACTACATCCCTGATCAACGATGCGTAGAGTTAAAGTCTTTAAAACTCTACTACTGGAGCTTTCGCGATGAGGGTCACTTCCACGAACAGGTCACCAATATGATAGCCGATGATCTTATTGCCCTGCTTGATCCACGCCAAATCAAACTCACAGCTATCTTTAATGTCCGCGGCGGCGTCTATACCACGGTAGAGGTTGAACATCACAAATGAGCATAGTCACCTTACCATTCACCAAAATGCAGGCGCAGGGCAATGATTTCATTATCCTTAATGGCCTAACAAGCGAGCTTCCTAAACTGACAACCACTTGGGTTCGCAAAATCACCGAACGCCGCTATGGCATTGGCTGTGATCAACTACTGGTTTTAATAGAGAGCTCCACAGCTGATGCGGGCCTGCGTATATTCAACAATGATGGCTCAGAAGCTGCCAACTGCGGCAATGGCCTTCGCTGTGTTAGTCAACTTCTTATGCAGCTTACAGGAAAAGAGTGTGTGACCATTACACTGCAGGATCGCATGGTCAAAGCTGAAAAAAGCATTCATGGCATTAGCGTTGAAATGGGCGCAGCTATGATCACTCACGCTAATGACAGCCATATTGACATCAATATTGGCAATGAGCACCGTGTGTTTTTTGAAGCGACAGAGGAGTTCCCCGCTGATCGGAATGTTGAAGTTGTTACCGGTCAGATTGCCAGCCATGTTTATATCGACATTATAGAACGCGGTGTCGGCCACACCCCTGCCTGCGGAAGCGGCGCCTGCGCTACGGCCGCAGCTATTTGGCACAAAGAGGGCGAAACGCGACCTTTAACCATCGAAATGCCTGGTGGCACAGTAACGGTCTCAGGCTGTCTCAAAAATATTAAATTAGAAGGCCCTGTCACACAAACTTTTGCCGGTGTATTTACACTTTAAGGCCGCGGAAAGCATAAATCATCCACGTGCTGGTCTATAAGTCCGTATGCTGCGTTGCCACAGAGTTACTACTAAAGGCAGTAGGCTATCGCGCCCATTCAGGGCTTGCTTATGCGCTTGATTTGGCGTCTTTAATCCAACAACTATCCTGTGCATAACCTGGATACTTTATTCTTTCCGTGGCCCTTATGTGTGTCTGTTGGCGGGCCCCTTTAATCACGAAAATTGGTAAATGAGAGTGGCCTGTCACTATCTATGTTGCGAACCAATGCCATCACGGCCTGCAGATCATCCCGTTTCTTGCCGGTAATGCGTACCTGATCACCCTGGATCGATGCCTGTACTTTCATCTTCTCTAACTTGATCAATTTCACGATAGATTTGGCCAACTCGGTACTGACGCCCTGCTTAATCTGGATCAACTGACGTTTGCAATCGCCACTCGCATTTTCCACCGTGCCATAATCAAGACAAGAGGGCTCTAGCTTACGTCGCACCAATTTAGCACGTAGTATCTCGGTGACGGTATTTAATTTATTAATATCATCTCCAACAACCGTAATCGCATCCGACCCGAGCTCAATGCTGGCTTTGCTATCCTTAAAGTCAAAACGGGTTGTGATCTCTTTATGCACCTGATTCACAGCATTTGTCATCTCCTGCATATCGGTTTCACTGACAATATCTAAACTTGGCATCTTTATTACTCCAACGTGGTTTTATACATTGCATTACAACGGCCAATGCATCATCACTAGCACCTGCAAGCTCATTAAAAAAACAAACACTGCCGCCTGAGACTTTGACAAGCAATCCACCAGACTTAGGTTTGCGACAAATAGGAGATCATGTTTGTCTATCTTTGTTAAAAACAACCCTTCAAAAGTGATGCAACGCAGCTCAGCTGGTAATTTTCTACGGCTCGCCCTGACGTGGTTGACATCACTTTCGCGTCTACAACGAGTAGCTTTGGCTGCTGTTATTATTTTTACGCCTTTTTTTATACTACTCAGCCATGGCGGTGATGCTAGCAATGCCTATGTAAGCACCCCCCATGAAGAGTGGTTAGCAGCTGATATTCAGCAGCCGAGCATAGCCACAAGCAGTAAACATGTAGTCATCAAATCGGGTGACCATGCCATTTCAGTACTACAAAAACTGGGGTTTAATCTCAAAACAGCTCGCCTGATGGTTAGTACTGCCACCAAACGCTACAATCTCAAAGATATCCGAGCCGGCAAACAGTTCAAACGCATTGACTCAGCAACAGGCACCGATGTTTATTATAATGTTAATAGTGAACAGCGATTGCACTTACAGAAGCGACGCAATGAGCATCAGTGGAGCTGCACGATGGATCAACGCTTACTGCTAACGCATCAACGTGTAGCTTCTGGCATCATTCATAATAGTCTGTTTGCTGCCGCTGAAGGTGTAGGACTCGATCAACGCACAACGATGAACCTGGTTGATCTTTTTTCATGGGATATTGATTTTGCCCGAAATATGCGCCGTGGCGATAGTTTCAACGTGCTCTATGAAGAGCACATTGATGATCATGGAAATCTATTAAATAGCACAATTCTGGCAGCCGAATTTGTTAATAGAGGTGAGCACTACAAAGCGGTACGTTATGAACAGCTTGATGGCAGTAGTAGTTATTATACCCCGAAGGGTAAAAGCATACGCAAAGCTTATCTCAAGGCACCCGTGAAGTTTTCTCGTATCTCTTCCCGCTTTACAACCAGACGTCTGCATCCGGTATTGGGTTACACGCGCGCCCATCGTGGTGTCGATTATGCAGCCTCTAGTGGCACACCTATCCATGCTTTAGGCGATGGTGTCATCCGTTTTGCCGGCTGGAAACATGGTTATGGTCGTTTTATTCTTATCAAGCATAATAATCGCAATCACAGCACGGCCTATGCACACATGCGCGCCTTTGCGCGAGGTATCAAAAGAGGTGTCAGAGTTAAGCAAGGGCAAGTCATTGGTTATGTGGGCATGTCTGGCTTAGCCACCGGCCCGCATCTACACTTTGAATTCCGCGTAAGGGGTGTTGCTGTCAACCCGCTCACTGTAAAGCACCCCCCTGCCAGGCCCATCATTGCCAGTCAACGGGATCGTTTTATGCAGCAAACAGCACCACTATTGGGACAGCTACAACAGAAGAATATTTTGGAGACATGGGGCTAATATGGCAGAGTGTTTAGAGATCAAACATCAAGCTTGGCTGGAAAAAGCACGCAAAGTGCTGGATATAGAGATAGCTGCATTGGCTGCTCAACGTGACTCACTCGATCATTCATTTAGCGATGCTGTGGAGGCGATCCTAACGATCAAGGGTCGCTTAGTTGTTGTTGGCATGGGTAAGTCTGGTATTATTGCTAAAAAAATCGCAGCGACCTTTGCCTCTACCGGCACACCCGCATTTTTTGTCCATGCCGCCGAAGCTCAACATGGTGATTTGGGTATGATTACTGGTCAAGATGCGGTACTGGCCCTTTCTCATAGCGGCGAAACAGCTGAAGTATGCGGCCTATTGCCAGAGATTCGTCGTCGTGGTGCCCACGTGATTGCCATGACCGGAAATCGCACCTCCACCTTAGCCAAATACGCAGATACAATCCTGCATATTGATGTACAACAAGAGGCTTGCCCACTTAATCTGGCACCCACTGCCTCTACCACTGCCGCGCTGGCGCTTGGCGATGCTCTAGCTGTCGTTACCTTGAAAGAACGTGGCTTTCATGAAGCCGATTTCGCACGGGTGCATCCGGCAGGCTCGCTAGGGCGAAAATTATTACGGGTTGAGGATGTGATGCACCAGGGTGAGGAGCTACCGATGGTGGCCCATACGGCGACGCTACGTGATGCCATTATGGAGATCAGTACACATCGCCTTGGCATTACTGGCATCACTAAAGAGCAGCAAGTCGTCGGCTGTATTAGCGACGGTGATCTGCGCCGTATCCTAGAATCTGGCCATATGGATCTGGAAGCAACAGTCGATACCCTAATGCACTGCAACCCCAGCAGCATTGAATCGGATCGACTAGCCAGTGAAGCGCTACGCTTAATGGAAAACAAAAAGGTATTGGTGCTATTTGCGCGCAATCCTAGCGGTCAAATCAATGGTATCATCCATATGCATGATATCTTACAAGGAGGCATTAAATGAGTCATTACCAAGGTTTTCACTTCCCCTTTGAAGCGGCTGCTCATATCCGCATGCTGATACTGGACGTTGACGGCGTCATGACAGATGGCTCGATTATTATGAATGGTGACGCACAAGAGCTAAAGGCATTTAATGTGCGGGATGGTCATGGTATTAAATTACTGCAACGAGCCGGCATAGAAGTCGCTATCATTACTGGACGTAGCTCTAGTGTCGTCGCAGCCCGTGCCAATGATTTGGGCATTAAGCAGCTTATTCAGGGCTGCTTGGACAAAGCGGCTGGCTTGGAAGAGCTGGAGAAAAAAACAAATATCCGTGCGGCTGAGTGCTGTATGATGGGTGATGATGTGCTGGATCTACCGCCAATGTATCGCATGCCCTTAAGTTTTGCCCCGGCAGATGCGCATCAAGCGCTGCTCGGCTATGTAGATTGGGTTTCCGACAATAACGGTGGCAAAGGGGCCATTCGTCAAGCCGCTGAAGGTCTAATCATTGCCAAAGGTAAATGGCAAGAAGTGATCAATCAGCGTTACCATGTTTCACCGGCCCAGTGTGGTTGGAAATTATGCGATGCAACGTAGAGGCTTACGCTGGTTAAAATGGATCAGCCTGCTGATAACCATAGCAACTATCGTTATTGCCATCGTCCTTATCTGGTTTGGTGGCACAGAAACATTAAGCCCAAAAAGCAATGACGCCACGGCAGATAAACCTCAAACAGCCGTTGAAGCACCCGTCATTGTCGAACGCAAGGATGGACGCACCCTCTGGCAACTACGCGCTAGTGAAGCGAATCAACAGCTCAATGGGCAGATGCACCTGATCAATCCCGAGCTACATCTTTACAACGAACAAGGCAGTCAAGTGGTTGTTAAGGGAAAACAGGCTTGGTTTAATCCGTTGGCACGTAATGTACGATTTGAAAAGAGTGTTAGCATTATTTATGATGAATGGACGATCGATACCGAAACCCTTATGTATATCAGTGGACGTGATCAAATCAGCATCCCGAATAAGTTCACACTGCATGGCAAAAGCCTCAATGCTCACGGAAAAAACATGACTTTTGATCGCAGTAGTGAACAATTGCATGTCTCCGATGGTATATGGATCGAAGATCGGGATGCACAATGGCAAGGAGTTTCCTTACAATGAGACAAAAATTACGACGCTACCTTTTTCCGCTACTGCTACTATGCCTGCTACCGCTCCCCTTGTGGGCTGCGACAGTACAAATTGATGCAGGAAAAATGACCATCTATCAAAAAGAGGGAAAGGTGGAGTTTGTCCATAAAGTACACCTGATTCGTGAAACAATGACCCTTAAATGTGATCATCTCATCGCCTATTATAGCGACCATAAATTAACACATGCCGATGGTGATGGGCATGTTGTCATCAGCCAAGAGCAGCTGCTTGGTCACTCTGATCGTGTTCATCTGGATCAAATCAAGGGGCTCATAATCCTGTCAGGTCAGGCTGTACTTGAACAACAGGGTAGTCGTGTCGAGGGTGAAAAGATCGTTCATCACCTGAATTCGCAAGAAACAACCGTTACACCTACTAAAGGTGGGCGCATCCATATGACCATAGAGTCCGATCAGAGCCCTTCATCTCCGCCACTAACTGAGAGCAATGCAGCGCCGCTAAAACAGCTTGATAAGATAGATTCCTCAACACCGATCACACTGGAAGTGGACAAACCATGACTCAAACTCACCACCTATCAGCTCGCGGTTTATGCAAAAGTTATGCCAACAAACAAGTGGTCTCCGGCGTAGATATAGATATCTATTCAGGTGAATGTATTGGCCTTTTAGGAGCCAATGGTGCGGGTAAAACCACCAGCTTTTATATGGTTTCGGGGCTAGTTCCGGCTGACCTGGGTAGCGTTAGTTTAGATCAGCAGGATATTAGTCATAAACCGATGCATCTGCGTGCCCGTTGCGGCATAGGTTATCTACCTCAAGAAGCGAGTATTTTTCGCAAGCTATCGGTTCGAGATAATCTACTGGCCATCTTTGAAACGCTCGAACTGCCCCCCATCCAGATTGAAGAAGAGTTAGAAGGGCTCCTTGTGGATCTCGGTATCGAAGCGGTCCAACATCAGAAGGCCTTTACACTATCCGGTGGCCAACGCCGTCGCACAGAGATCGCTCGCGCACTGGTTACTAAACCGAAGTTTTTACTCCTCGATGAACCTTTTGCTGGTGTTGATCCCATCGCCGTGGAGGATATTCAAGCCATTATTGCAGAGCTTCGTGAAAAAAACATTGGCATTCTCATCACCGATCATAATGTGCGCGATACCCTATCCATTTGCGACCGCGCTTATCTAATGAGTGCGGGAACTATTATTGTTCAAGGAAAACCTGAGGAGATTATCGCCCACCCTGATGCTCGCAGGCTCTATCTGGGCGAAAGCTTTAGCATGTGATGGGCAGCACTGTTTTTAAATATGATCTCACAAGTATTGATGTCTATAAGAGCCCCTTGCAAAACGCTGCAAGGCTAGGCGGCAAGCAATCGCGACTGATGCGTTTTCAAGCCGCTGTACAGTGGATAGATACCCAGGAGAATCACTATGAGCAGTAGCAAACCTACAGAACCGATTATTGTCGCTGTTACCGGAGCCTCTGGTGCACCCTATGCATTACGACTGATAAAACAGCTCGCTAGCGTTGGCATTACGCAACATATTTTACTCTCTGATGCGGCCCGGGTGGTACTTAAACAAGAAGTAAATCTTGAACTGCCCGACGCACCCATAGCAACAACAGCAAGTCTAGCTGAGCACTTAACGATCGATCCCGCATCGATTCACTGTTATTCAAGCAAAGACTGGTTCTCACCCGCAGCGTCTGGCTCAGCCAATATTTCCCGCATGGTGATTATCCCCTGCTCGATGGGTACACTGGCCCGAATCGCCTGTGGTGCATCAGATAACCTGATTGAACGAGCGGCTGATGTGATGATGAAAGAGCGGCGTCAGCTTATTCTGGTACCACGTGAAACCCCTCTTTCGCCTATTCACTTGGAAAACATGCTTAAATTAGCTCGCCTTGGTGTTGATATGATTCCTGCCATGCCCGGCTTTTATCACCGTCCTCAATCCATTGATGAAATCATTGATTTTGTTGTCGATCGGGTACTCAATCACCTTCATCTACCCAATCCTGTCTCAAAACAGTGGGGGGACGCATGAAAACCAAACGTTTTATCATCGCCCTCTTGCTGCTAAGCTATTTACCCAGCTGTGTTGCCGTGACGGCACTCTCGGCTATCCCAGGCTCACTTGTCACGGTGGTTGCTGATCAATTCAGAGGTAATGAAGTAAGCTTTGCCTACAGCATGCGCCGTACGATTGCCACCAGTCAACGGGTACTTCAAAGCATGCGTCTTGATATTGATATTCTGGAGATTCAGAGTGATGGTGGCTATATGTTATCCTTTAATAATGCTAAATTAGAGGGTACAATCCAGCTGCGCAGCCAGACCCCACGCCTGACAACCCTCTATATCAAAGTGAAATCTAGAACACGTGAAGAGTCGGTGGAGCAAGCGATTGTAGACTTGGTAGAGCAAAAACTTAAAACACTGCCCAATGGAATCCGGTTCCAGGAAGCAAAATATCAGAGCATTATGGGGCAACCATCCACTGAGTCACCGATTATCGGCTGGTTCAGACCCGGCTCTACCTTAGTGGCCCATAAAAGTGAGCTAAAGGAGTGGCTGGAAGTACAACTCCCCTCTGGGAAAAAAGCATATTTAAAAGGCTCTATTGTACAACAGGCAAGCAAACTTTAGCCACACAGTTTTTCATTAAAACAGATCATAACGTAAGGGAGAGATCATGGCAGATAACCAACAAACACTGGATAATATTGCTGAAAAAATTGCCGGTGGTATCCGTATGCTGGGCGGCTTAAAACAGGGTGCAGAAGAGCAGGTGCGTAGTGTTGTTGAAAATGCTCTTGCACAATTTGATGTTGTCACCCATGAGCGCATGCAGGTTCAAGAAGCGATGCTAAAAAAATCTCGCGAACAACTTACACTGCTTGAAACACGTGTACTCGAACTGGAAACTCAAATAAAAGCACTCAAGCTTGGTAAGTAACAGAGAAAGACTCCTATTTAGGCGGGGCTTAATTTTGAGTGCTACTTATGGAGAGGCCCACACGATAGTGGTTCAAAAGAGGGCATCCTTCATATTCCGGTTTACACATTAAGGCTTTTCTTAAGGCGGAAAAGGCTTCGCCAAATAGTCGATTCCCTCACCCCAACCCTCTCCCGGAGGGAGAGGGAGCAAGAGCCTCAGCTTTCAAATGTACTGTGACGTGAGCAATACCCTCTCCCTCAGGGAGTGGGCTTGGGTGAGGGGATCAATAAAAAACGCCCATGATTCATCCTGCTTACGGAAGATGAAGATATGTCTTTCCGTTGCGAGGTAACGTAAAGCGTTAACTATTTTTTATGGTTGGTGAAGGATGCCTTTTTTTTAAATCATCTTTTGATGATCGGTCCATCCTATTGGCAACATGTTTTTTGAAAAAAGTGTCAACTACTTTTGGGGTTATATGAAGGATGCCCAAAAGAGCCTTAAAAATGTCTTTTCTTGTCATTCCCGCCCCCGCAAAGGCGTCGGGTGGGAATCCATTCACTGCAAAGGAAGACAGGGGATAGAATACGAAACTTGAGTTGAACATATTCATTTATGACAATGATTATCTTCGTGCCCTTCGTGCCTCTGTGGTGGAAAGTCTTTGACGGTTTTAACCACGAAGCCAGAGAGTATCCCCTAGGGGACGAAGTCCACGAATGATGAAAGCCTAGCACCTTTATTCTAAGGGCCACGGAAAGCATAAAGTATCCAGATTATGCGCAGGATAGTCGTTGGATTCAAGGCGCCAAATCAAGCGCATAAGCAAGCCCTGAATGGGCGCGATAGCCTACTGCCTTTAGTCGTAACTCTGTGGCAACGCAGAATGCGGACTTATAGACCAGCAGAAGTGGATGATTTATTCTTTCCGCGGCCCTTAACTCGACAAGCTTTTCAGGATAACCTGACTGAGCGCATGAATAGTATAAGGTTTGCTAAGAACCGTACTGTTATTTAACACATCACGCTCATTTGCCAACTCACCTTCAGCATATCCGGTCATAAATATTATCTTCACTTTGGGGTTCATTTCAGTCAAAATAGATGCAAGTTCCACACCTCCCATTCGAGGCATCACAATATCAAGTAGAATCAAGTCGATTTTATCTATATGCGTCTTATAGAGCTCCATTGCCTCGAAGCCATCAGCTGCCGTCAAAACATGGTAACCAAGCCTCTCCAACACCGCTGACCCTGTTTGGACTAACGTTTCATTATCATCAACCAGTAAAATGGTTTCCCCATGGCCATTCATGTTTTCTGCGGCCATTTCTTTTGCACCATTATGTTGAACTTCTTTTGTTAAAGGCAAGTACACTTTAAAGCTAGTGCCACTGCCTACCTCGCTATTCACCTCAATGGTGCCATGATGAGATTCGATTGAACCAAAGCACATCGCCAGCCCCAAGCCCGTTCCCTTGCCTACCTCTTTAGTGGTGAAAAATGGATCAAAAATATGTTCAAAATCTTTATTCGCAATACCACAACCATTATCTGCAATCGTAATACAAGCAAAATCATCAACATCTAAATGCCCATGCGCCCGCTGAAATTTTTCATCCGCTCGGTAAGCATCTAGTCCAATAGTGATAGTGGGGTTCGTAACACCCTCCAAGGCATCTCTGCTATTGTTAAGTAGATTCATCACCACCTGTTGTAGCAGGTTAATATCACCCATCACCGTCATATTACTAGGTACAATCGAATGATTTAAGGCAATATTCTCAGGTATCGAAACTTTATGTAACTTAATAATCTCCTTCAGAAAGGAAGCAATGAACAGCGGCTTCATCTCAACGGTGGATTTTCTGGCAAAAATAAGCATCTGCTTAATCATATCGCTCGCATGGAAGCAGAGACCTTCCATCGAAGTAAGCCTTTCAACGACTTCTGGTAGCGATTTTGCTTCTAAACGTGCTAAAAAAATATTAGCAACAATACCGGCCAGGCTATTATTAAAATCATGTGCAATCCCACCGACTAGTGTGCCAACCGCTTCCATTTTTTGTGCTTGATGAAATTCAGCCAGTAATTTTTCATAGGCAGTCACATCTTTAAGGGTGGTCACATACTCTTCAATGGTGCCGTCATGAGTATAGATCGGCGAGATTGTCAGGATAATAGAAAAGGATTCTCCATTCGGCTTGCACTCTGAAATTTTTTCACCATCACACACACCTGCAGTGACCTTTTTCCATAATCTATGTCTAAAAGGCCATGATTTTGAACTCTGTGGTGTCGGACAGAAGCCAACTATTTGCTCCGCCTTAAAGCCAGTTATCTTTTCAACGGCATCATTCGCATATATCGCTTCACCCTGTTGGTTATAAATAATGATACCATCACTTGATTGGCTGAGAGCTGCAGAGAGTGAGCGGATCTGCTTATCTGATTGCTGTTGTTTGATAATGAGTCGCTGATGAGCGACCAACTTTGGTATTAACTGAGCTAATGTATTCAGAAAATCACCATTCGTATCTTTGATGATATAATCAAGAGCGTGGTGTTTCATCGCATCCACAGCCACTCTTTCATCACCGGCACCCGTGACTATGATAGACACGATGTTTGGACAGTTCGCTTCTTCAATCACCTTGAGTATGTCCAAGCCACTCATATCCGGTAACACGTAATCAATCACCACGACATCGGGTGCCATCGAAGCAATCAGTTCCAGCCCCTCACTTCCACAACTAGCTGTTGTGACCGTTAACACATCAGATCGCTGCAGACGATGTTGAGCTAGGCAAGCTAAGCCCTGATCATCTTCTATGTAAATAACGCATAATTTTTCTTCTATGCCCATGATCTCCTCCCAAAAAAGCTACCAGCTAAGTTCCTATTATAGACTACCAATTACCAATTGCAAGTTTCATCCATCCGACCACATCTAAGGTTGACCCATAGCAGCAGTGTAAGCATGGCGAATAAAATAACAGCGCATGACTATTTCTGTAAAATAGACTATAGTAGGGATGGCATTGGCAAATCAAGGGGCGTTTCAGCATGAAAATAGTACGAATGCACTCTTTTTTACATATTTTTCTTCTCCTCTCACTACTGCTTAGTGTAGGATTGTTATTCGCTGCTTGTCAAAAAGAAGAACATCCGCCCATAAAAATAGGTATTCTGCACTCACTTACCGGCACTATGGCTACCAGTGCAAAACCAGTTGTCGATGCCACACTTCTTGCGATTGAAGAGATTAACAACAGGGGCGGCGTTTTGGGTCGTCAACTGATTCCACTTATTGCTGATGGCAAATCCGATCCCGCCACTTTTGCCAAGGTGGCTGAGCGGCTGATCACTCAGGACAAAGTAGCTGCGCTATTTGGCTGTTGGACCTCTGCCTGTCGAAAAGCGCTTAAACCGGTGGTGGAGAAATACAATAATGTACTCTTTTATCCACTTCAATACGAAGGATTCGAGCAGTCTGATAATATCATCTATACTGGCGCTACAGCGAATCAACAAGTGATTCCAGCTATTAGTTGGGCAGCCGAACATCTAGGAAAACGTCTCTACCTAATCGGATCAGATTATATCTTTCCGCATGCCGTCAACTGGATCATCAAGAAACAGGCTGCTCTATTGGGACTTACCATTGTAGGCGAGGCCTACCTACCGCTGGGCTCTACCACTGTAGAGCCGATCATCACAGATATAATGGTAAAAAAGGCCGATGTGGTGATCAACGCCATCAATGGTGACAGCAATAACAGTTTTTTCCATGCCCTAGCCATGGCCGGATTGTCCGCCACAAAGCTGCCTGTACTTTCCTTTAGTATCGGTGAAACAGCTTTGGCATCAATGCCTAATAGTGAGGACTTGAATGGTCATTACGCTGCATGGAGCTATTTTCAAAGTTTAAAAAATCCGGAAAATAGTGCCTTTGTCGCGGCATTCAAGCAGCGTTTCGGCGCAGATCGCGTCATTAGCGACCCCATGGCCACAGCTTATTTCAGTGTTTTACTCTGGGCCCAGATCGTCAATAGTCGCGACTCAGTGAATGTCGATTCAATTATTGACAGCCTCAAGAGTCAAAGCATAAGCAGTCCCGAAGGAGTGATCGCCACTGATTTCGATAATCACCACACTTGGCGGAAGATGCGTATAGGGCGCGTGAACAAGCAGAATCAGTTTGATATTGTCTGGGAGTCCGGCCACCTAATTGCCCCTCACCCTTACCCCCTACAAATACTCCCTTCTGATGGGGAGCAGATGATCAACCAATACTATAAAGCGTGGGGTCACTCATGGGTAGCACCAAAGAAGGATGCTAAATAGTATGAACATCAGAAACCACCTCTCCATCCGCTACCGGCTACTACTGCTAATTATTCTTACACTCATGAGTGTGGTATTATTGATCAGCTACTTCACATATCAACAATTTAAACAGACTATTTCAAGCCAAGCCGTAAACCACCTGAAAACCATTCGAGACTTTAGAATTCATGATTTGAGAGAAGCCCTAAAAAAGATACCGAATGACCTGAATTTTTTATCCCAACAACCAACTATTAAATTGGCTCTACGCAGCTTTGACCCGCGCGACTTCGACCGTGGTATTAGCGCCAAATCCCATATAAAAGCAACCCAACTACTCGCTCACTACCTCTCCTATTACCAGGAGAAGTCGAGATTCTATGATATGTTTCTTATCTCTCCAGGCGGAGATATTTTTTACAGCGTTCGTAAGGAGTCTGATCTCGGCACCAATTTGATAACGGGACCAAATAGGGAATCTGAGCTAGCCAACGTATTTCGCAGAGCACGCTTCATGCTGCAGGAACAGACATCGGAAATTGCATTTTATAAACCTTCTGGAGAAGCAGCTATATTTTTAGTTGCACCCGTTTTTGAACAGAATAACATCATCGGTTATCTAGCCCTGCAAATGGATATGAGCTTTTTAAATCAAACCGTCTCACTGAATCGGTTGCTCAAAAGTGGCGAAGTCATCACCGCAATATCAAGCGGCAATAAGTTATTGATCGTTGCACCACTGCGTAACCATCGTCTAGCGGCCATGAAGATGACCCTCTCTAAGCGCTCTAACACAGGAGCCGCCCTACTAAAGGCACTCCAGGGTGAGGATGGAAATAGTTTACTTATCGATTATCGAAACATCGCTGTAGAGGCTGCTTGGGGTTATATTCCGGAGTTAAAAATAGCACTCATGGTTAAAATCGACAGCGATGAATTAATGGCAGAGGTGTACGCGCTACAACGGACAATCATTATCATTGTGGCCATAATTTTACTGCTTAGCTTGATAGTTGTCAGCTATATCTCTCGATCGATCACCAGACCCATTGAACAACTTAAAAAAAGTGTCGTCAGTTTAGTCAGTGGCTCGTTTGCTGGGCGCTGTACTATAGATGCTACGGATGAGGTTGGTGAGTTGGCCAAAGCCTTTAATACAATGGTTGACAATATAGAGTCTTACAACCGGCAGATTAATGATCAGAACAGCCAGCTCAAACATTACGGCAATGAGCTAGAGAAGCGTGTAGAAGAGCGTACGGCTACGCTAGCCGCGGCCAATGAGGATATCAAGAGCTTCGCTTATATTGTCTCCCATGATCTGCGTTCGCCATTGGTCAACATGAAAGGCTTTACCGGTGAACTGGATTACGTATTGCGTGATATATCAGTAAAAGTAAAAGCCTTTCATGAGAACTTCAACGAAACTGATCTACAAAATATTCAGCAGTTAATTGACGATGATATCCCCGAAGCCATGCATTTCATCACCACTGCCGTGGATAAGATGGATCATATGTTAAGCTCAATCCTCACGCTTTCTCGCATAGGGCGGCGTGAATTACATATTGAGCCAGTAGATCTACAACTACTCTGCAGCGATATTTTGACCTCCTTCGCTTTCCAACTCCAGCAAAACCATACTAAAACAGTAATGGGAGAGCTACCAGTCATTCTGAATGATCGCATAGTAATCGAACAAATCATGGGTAATCTGATTGGCAATGCTGTTAAATACCTGGATCCGGAGAGAGAAGGTTTTATCGCCATTGGAGCTAAAGTATCCGATCACGGTATTACCATTAGCGTAGAAGATAATGGCTTTGGCATACTACCACAGGAAGCTGACAAGGTATTTCTGATTTTCAGACGCGGTATCCACCAACAGGTACAGGGGGAAGGAATGGGTCTAGCTTATGTACAGACACTGGTACGCAACCAAGGGGGCAGTATCAAGTTCAGCCCAGCCCCGCAGTTTGGTACGATATTCACAGCTTTCCTACCTTTGCAGGTTCAAGAAAATAGTTTTTAAGATCATATCATGATAGGAGATAAAAGTATGAATTTACATGAAAATAGTAATGAAGTGACCATCATTCTTGCTGAAGATGATCCAGGACATGCCAAGTTAACCGAAAAAAACCTTCGTAGAGCTGGCATCAATAATGAAATTCAGTGGTGCGAAAACGGGCAGTTAACACTGGATTATATTCAGGGTAAGGGGGCTTTTTCAGGTCATTCACATACAAAATCTGTTATTCTTTTACTAGATCTTAATATGCCGGTTCTCGATGGCTATCAAGTGCTCGAGGCGCTGAAATCTGACGAATCCACCAAGCGGATACCTATTGTCATTCTAACCACAACAGATGAACCCCGAGAGGTCAAACGTTGTTATGACCTGGGCTGCAATATCTATATTAACAAGCCCGTAGATTATGAAGGTTTCAGCAATGCTATCAGACAATTAGGCCTCTTCTTAAACGTCGTCCAAGTCCCTAACGGCAAATGATGGGTTCCTGCCTGTAGATAATACGCTGTTAGCTATTGAAAACAGTGTTCACCACAAAGAGTGGTCCCGTCCAGCTTCTCAGTCAGATATTAGGGGGTGGGACTTCAGTCCCGCAAGAGGTGAATACTATTGCGGGGCTAAAGCCCCACCCCCAATGTTTACGTGACTCTCATGGGAGACGTCCTTTAACAGCTAGCTGCGACAGAGGCTAAGAAAGCTGCTTACGCGGTATCGAGAGCGCAACGACCCCTGCTGGGATAACAAACAGATTCACGACAGGCACCAGAAGCAGTATCATGGCAATACCTGAAAAACCGAGATAAAACCAGCGGCGTTGTTTTAAATCTTCCTGTCGGCGCTGGAAGTCCCAACCTTGCCGCGATGCTGTCGTATCCATCAGTTCATAACTGAGAAAACGCAGGCCACCATAGGTCCATAAAGCTGTTGCAAGCGGAGGAAGCCAAATCATGGTCAGCGCAGCAGCTCCCCACACAAGCAGCCCCATCAATGGCCGAACACTATTAGACAAGCTTGTCGTAATTTGTGTTATCCAATGGCTCTGATCTGCTTCATGTGTTACACCATAAAACTGTTCTGTTCTATTAGCCATGCCATCCAACCATGGCGCAACAGCTGCAGAACCCAGTGCAACATAGGCAATCGCCCCACTAACCATGGAGAGTAGTAGAGCCAGTAACCAAGCAATCGATGAGAGTAATTGCCAATACCACGCATCACCCTGTGGTAGCCATAGCTCTGCCAAATAATCGAGCAACCAGAAGGAACCAGCCGTCACTATCACCATCAAAACAACTAATAAACCTAACATACGCCAAACAATGATGCGCAACTCTGCTTTGGCAAACATCAAGCGAAACCCTGCAATAAACGATAAAACACCCTGAATCATATCCACTCCAACACTATTATGGCGCGACCCTTACTGAAAAACCTAACAATGTCATTCTGAGTAACAAATTAGCTATCCTCGTGTGTATTTTTCTCGCTCCCACACTCCTACTTGGAAACGCACCCTGCCCGTCATTCCCGAAGGTTGAATCGGGAATCCACTTCAACAGAAACGCCCTGCTATGCGTTCCCACGCAGGAACGTGGGAACGAGGGATAGGGTTCATTAGACCGCCCGAATCACTCAGGCCCAGTTTTGGTTGTCTGGCTAACCCTATCGCGTAGCGGGAACGCCGCTCCTTGCTTCCCGAGGGTTGCATCGGGAATCCACATCAAACAAACGCTCTGCTATGCGTCCTTAGCGTACGCTGTGATGCTATCATTTCATCCAACTGCTTGACAGTAGGCGACCATGTACGACGATTGCTGCATGATGATAAAAAGTTTTGAACTACCTGTTGCTGAAGAAATACTACAAAAGACCTTATCCCAGATGCTTCCGGCCCATGCTGATGATGGAGACCTGTATCTTGAGCACTCCAGCTCTGAATCACTGGCCCTCGAAGAGGGGCGTGTAAAACATGTATCCGCTTCCACACATCAAGGTATCGGTGCACGCGTTATTAAAGGAGAAGCTTCTGGCCATGCATATACAGACCGGCTCGAAGCGAGTGCCCTACTCCAGGCCGCGAACTCGGCCCGCGCTATTGCAGGCCAGGGAGGCAGCAGTAGTCCCATTCAAATTCACAAGGCGGTGCAGCCACCATGCCTTTATCAGCCAACCAATCCAGCTGCCAATGTTGATTTTAGTGAACGTAAAGCCCTATTGGAAAAGCTGGATAAATTAGCGCGCGATATTGATCCGCGCGTGAAGCAGGTATTTGCGAATATCTCCTCCTCATTTTCGGATATTCATATTATTCGTATGGACGGCGCTCACATCCATGACGCGCGCCCATTGGTACGCTTGAATATTTCGGTCGTGGTGGAAGAAAATAATAAACGTGAAACAGGCAGTGCTGGCGGTGGTGGTCGTTTTTCTATTGAACGATTAATCACTGGCGAAGAACCAGAACGCTTGGTTCGAGAAGCTGTGCGCTTGGCGACATTGAATTTAACAGCCCATCAGGCACCTGCAGGCAGCATGCCAGTGGTTCTTGGCCCAGGCTGGCCCGGTATTCTCCTGCATGAAGCGATTGGTCATGGCTTGGAAGGCGATTTTAATCGCAAAGGTAGCTCCGTATTCGCCAATAAAATGGGCAAACAGGTTGCAGCCCGTGGTATTACCGTCGTCGATGATGGCACTATTCCTGATCGACGTGGCTCATTGAGTGTGGATGATGAAGGCACGCAGAGCAATCGCACAGTACTGATTGAAGATGGCATTCTTACCGGCTATCTGTTTGATCGACAAAATGCGCGTTTAATGGGCATGCAGCCAACAGGCAATGGACGTCGTGAATCATACGCCGATCCTGTACAACCACGTATGACCAACACCTTTATGCTAGCCGGTAATGATTCACCTGATGATATTCTTGCTTCGCTTGATCGCGGTATTTATGCGGTCAATTTTGGTGGTGGGCAGGTAGACATCACCTCAGGTAAATTTGTATTTACCACCTCAGAAGCCTATTACGTTGAAAAGGGTGTGATCCAATATCCTGTCAAAGGAGCCACGCTGATAGGTGCCGGTCATGAGGTACTACAAAAGGTCTCCATGATCGGTAATGATCTGGCACTTGATCCGGGTGTAGGAACCTGTGGTAAGGGGGGGCAATCAGTCCCTGTGGGTGTTGGACTCCCTACCATTCGTATTGATGATCTTACTATCGGGGGAACCGAAGCATGAGCAACTCAGTAAAGAGCCAATCCGATCATCAGTTTGCCCTTCAACTTGTAGAGGCTGCAACCAAAGCCGGCGCTATTCACGCTGATGCGCTGAGTGTTTCTGATACCGGTGATTCGATCAGTGTCCGTAACGGTACGATTGAATCTGTAGAGCGTGAAGATAGTCAAGGCATGGGCCTACGTGCATTTGTAGAAACGCCGGAGGGTTTAGCATTCGCTACGGCTTCCACATCTGACTTATCCTCAACTGGCTTAAAAAAGCTTGCTGAACAGGTGATCGCGATGGCTCGCATCTCCGAACCTGATCCCGATGCTGTGCCGCCTGTCGGAGCTAATCACCCGACAACAGAAGAGCTAGCAGCTTGGCAGCAGTCGCATAATTACAGCAGCTCTGGCTGGACACTCGATCAAGCCAAAGAGGCTGCACTGGCCTGCGAGGAGATAGCGCTTGGCTACTCTGACAAAATCAGCAATAGCGAAGGTGCCAATGCCAGCTTTGGCAATAGCCATGTGCTTTACGCCTCCAGTGACGGGTTTTCAGGCGCTTATAGCAGAGCTTCGGCTTCCCTTAGTCTCTCCGTAATCGCTGGAAGCGGTGATTATATGCAACGTGATTATGCTTGGCACAGTGCGCTACATGTCTCTTCCCTGCGCTCACCTGCCACGATTGCCAATGAAGCGGCCAAGCGTGCTGTTGAACGTCTTAATCCAGGCAGCATGGAGAGCGGCATCACCACGATACTTTTTGAGCCGCGTATTGCCACGTCGCTACTAGGGCATCTGATCTCGGCCATTAATGGGCGTGCTATACTTCAACAGCGCTCATTTCTTACCGATTGTCTGGGCAGCGCTATCTTTCCTGATTTTGTCACTATTGATGATGACCCCAATCACGCCGACGGTCTGGCTAATCGCCTATTTGATGGCGAAGGCACACGCTGTAGCCAACACCGGCTGATTGAGAATGGTCAACTACAACGCTTTCTTACTGACCGCTATACCGCCAAACGCTTAGCGCAGGCCGAAACAGGTAGCGCTTCACGTGGTTTAACAGGTGATATTGGTATTGGTTCCTCTAATCTAATTTGGCATGCAGGCAAGCAATCACAAGCTGAAATTCTCAAAGAGATCGGCAACGGCTTATTGGTGACCGAACTGATCGGCTTTGGTGTCAATGGCGTAACAGGCGACTATTCTCGTGGTGCTGGCGGCTTTTTAATTGAAGATGGTCTCATCACTCGCCCTGTTCAGGGCATTACTATTGCTGGCAACCTTAAAGATATGTTTGCTAACATCTCCCATGTTGGCTCTGATTTAAGCTGGTTCGGCTCAACGGCTGCACCCTCTATCGCCATTAAAGGCATGACCATCGCCGGACAATAATCACTGTCGTTAGTGCCTCTGTCTGCTCACTCAGCGCAGAGGTACAAACGACATCTCCGGCGCCAATCTAAAAGCATCATACCCTTAAAGGTGCGACTTCAGTTGCGCAGCAATAGCAAAGTCTTGCGGGGCAAAAGCTAGGCTGTCGAAATACAGGGGGTGTTTGTTACAATTACGTTCCCACTTTTTGGCTTTTTATAGTAATTCAAGTATGGATTGTCCGTCAATCAGACACCCGCCCGTCATTCCCGAGGCTTACATCGGGAATCCACATCAAACAAACGCTCTGCTATGGATTTCCGCCTTACGCCTTCGTGGGGGCAAGTTCTCCACGGGAAGCAAGTGGCGGCGCTCCCGCTACGCGATAGGCTTAGTTTTAGGCTGCCCGCCCGTCA
>JAUZRH010000183.1 GCA_030950555.1 Mariprofundus sp.
ATCTTTTGATGATCGGTCCATCCTATTGGCAACATGTTTTTTGAAAAAAGTGTCAACTACTTTTGGGGTTGCATGAAGGATGCCTGTATTTCGACAGCCTAGCAAGAGCCTCAGCTTGCAAATGCACTGTGATGTGAAAATACCCTCTCCCTCAGGGAGAGGGCTTGGGTGAGGGGATCAATAATAAACGCCCATGATTCATCCGGCCTACGGAAGATGAAGAAGCATCTTTCAGCTGTGAGGTAAGGGCCACGGAAAGAATAAAGTATCCAGATTATGCGCAGGATAGTAGTTGAATTCAAGGCGCCAAATCAAGCCCTGAATGGGCGCGATAGCCTACTGCCTTTAGTCGTAACTCTGTGGCAACGCAGAATGCGGACTTATAGACCAGCACGTGGATGATTTATTCTTTCCGCGGCCCTAATCCCTATCCCTGTTGGCTATATCACGAATCAAATCAAGCTGTAGAATTGTGATTCTGTTACGACCCAGATTCACCAGCCCCTTGCGTTCAAAATCCTTGATCAGGCGGCTGACCACTTCGCGCGCAGTGCCCAATTCGACCGCCAGTTGTCGGTGCGTCATCTCAACGATATTGCCACGCTTTGCCGCATGTTTTAGCAGAAAAGCCGCCAGACGCACATCTTTTCGACCAAACGCGACATCTTCCAGCAGCAGCATCAACTCACTGATCCGATTACCGATATTGGCCATAACAAAACGCATAAACTGCGGCGATTTTGACAGTGCCTCGTGGAATACACCGAGCGGCAGCGAAACAATATCCACATCTGTTTCCGCCACGCCTTCAGCCGGATAGTGGTGGTTACCGAGCAGACAGGTAGTGGTCAGCATGCAACTCTGTCCCTCCTCCACACGATACAGAACAATTTCATGTCCCTGCGGATCAATTTTCTGCACCCGCACCGAACCACTGATCACCAGCACATAAGCATTGCAGGCGTCACCATCGCGAAACAGTACGCTGCCCCTTTTCACCTGCATACGCATCGCTTTAGCTGCTAAACTACGCCACGCCAGATCACTGTTTTCTTTTAGTTCAGGAAAGCTATTTAGCCAATCTGCTATTAAGCGCATGATACGAATCAGATACTATTGAGTGCTTTTTGAAGGAGTGGTCTTGCTTCTTGGACCAGACAATGTAACTCAACGTTATCAATCATGCTAACCATCGCTTGTGGGTCGATAATAGATACAGTCGTCTGCCCTTCTTCACCCTGATAAACAATAACATTGCAAGGTAACATCAAGCCTAATTCAGGCTCTAGATTTAATGCTTGGTTTGCCAATTTCGGATTACATGCGCCTAAAATAACATAAGGAGCGCGATCAACATCAATTTTTTCCTTCAATGTAGTCGCCACATCAATCCGGGTAAGAATACCAAAGCCCACCGCCTTAAGCGCATCGGTAATAGCCTCTTCAGCAGCTTCTACTGTGCCATCAAACTCAACTCTCATGCCATAATCATTCATCTATTCCTCCCATAAAGATCATTATTCAAGGCCATTTTGTTATTCCTTCTAGTTGCTGAAAACGCTGCGGTTGCCTTTGTCTTATGCCTTGTCTGTAGGATAACCAGCTTTTTGCCAAGCGAGTGTTCCGCCCTCAACATTAAACAGATTTTTACGACCGCACTGTCTGGCTAGGTATTCTGCTGCCTGTGCCGAACGTCCACCCAAATGGCAGATAAGATAGACATCTTCTTTGTCAGGAATTTCACTCACCCTAGCCATAAGCGTATGCAGAGGAATCAATGTTACACCCGGTATATGTACGACCTGATGCTCTTCAATGGAACGCACATCAATCATACTTAATGAGCCCCCATCGTCGCGCGCTGACAACCAGCGCTGATAAAATTCATCTACTTGGATACTTTCATACATATTATTTCTCCACCGGGTAGCCAGCATCTTTCCACGCTACGATACCACCCACTATATTTTCAATATTCGTATAACCCTTTGCTGCCAGCAATTTCGCCGCCCGCGATGATCGCGCACCGGAATGGCAGTACACATACACCTGTTTATCGTGAGGCACTTCCGCCATACGCTCAGCCAATACCTGTATTGGTATCAACTTGGCTCCGGCAATATGGCCTTCGGCATACTCCTTAGGGGTACGCACATCCAGCAGTATAAACGGGATTGGCGAACTTGCGCCCTGCTGCCAATGGTCATGGGTATGTGCTATCGTGGCATTTTCATAACCATCTGCCGTCTGCTCACCTATACCGCATGCGCTGACCATCACCGGCATCATAATCAAGACCATCATCGCTAATATAATTCGTTTCATTACTCTCTCCTTCCTTTTTTATTCCGAACCATTTACCGCAGAGTAAAAAACAATGGCATCGATTCCGATTAAATATGGCACTACACCCCATCGATAGTGCGTAATATTTATACATTACGGAGCAATACTCCACGATATTATGCTTTTCCTCTATATCCTCTGCAGTGAATCCTTTTGATTGCTTCTACTAACGGCCGGTTTTGAGCGGCAGACCGGCACTTTGCCATGCGCCCATGCCGCCGGAGAAGTTATATACCGGCTTCAAACCGGCTTTGGCCAGTGCTGTCGCAGCCATCGCCGAACGATTACCTGAAGCACAGATCACAACAACCGGTTTATGATCAGGAATCTCATCCTTACGTGTGTTGATTTCCCCGAGCGGAATATGTACCGCATCCGGCGCATGAGCGCCCGCCCACTCACCGGCTGAGCGTACATCCACCAGCGTATGCGGCTCATCACGCATGGCAAAGTAGCCGGATGCCGACAAACTTTTCACGCCGGATAACATCGGCGCCAGCAGCCGCTGCCACAGCATCCAGCTGATCAGCAGGGCTATAAATATATAGACTGCATTTTGTTCCATAAATTGCATCTTACTCTCCATTTATTCGCCACGAAGGCACAATGGGATAACGAAAACCGATATATGAGGTCTGTGCCCGTTATCGCTTCAGCAATCTCACACCTATCTTTTTTCGTCTTTCCTTTGTGACTTTGTGGTTAAATGCTCGCTTATTTATCGCAGGCGTGCTTCATACCCAGACTGGATAGTATCTTTTCCATCAGGCACCACTTGGTAATACCTGACTGCAGCAGGTTGGCACCAACAAAAGCGGTAAACCACAACCAGCTAGGCTCACTCAGAACCACACCGTTATAAACCGAAGCCAGATAGAGGCTGAGCAGGATAAAAGACCCTGCAATAATACGTATCATCCGTTGTATCGTCATTGTATTACTCCTTGTTGTTTATACTACTAAAATATTTCACCGCAAAGGATGCGAAGGAAAAACGGTTAAAGCCTGCTCAAGCATTGATAATAGCTTTTTTTGTGTCTTTGTGGTGCGCTGCTTTCACAACAGCATTTCACCACGAAGGCTCGATGAAAAGCAATGCTTACTATTTTTTCTTTGTGTCTTTGTGGTGCGCTGCATTTATTCTTTTTCCCGTTGCCAGAGGTAGTAGATCATCGGGATAATGAACAGGGTCAGGATTGTCGCGGCCAGCGTACCGAAGGCCATCGATACGCCCAGACCACCAAAAACAGGATCGGAGATCATCACAGAAGTACCTGCAATAACGGCCAGTGCTGTGAGTAGAATAGGACGAGCACGCACAGCCCCAGCCTCTAATACAGCTGTTTTGACATCAAAACCCTGTTGACGGTAGTCGAGGATAAAATCAATCAGCAGTAGCGAATTGCGTACCACAATACCGGCCAAAGCGATCATGCCTATCATCGAGGTGGCGGTGAATGGCTGACCGGTAATCCAATGGCCGGGAAAAATACCAATCAAGGTTAGCGCTGTCGGTGCCATCACTAACATCGGCAGAATAAATTCACCATAATAGGCCACCATCAATAGATAGATTAGAATCAGGCCGACGATAAAGGCCGCACCTAGGTCGCGAAACACATCCAATGTCAGACGCATTTCACCATTCCACAGCATGTGGTAGCCGAACGTATCCTCCGGAGGCGTATCCGTGAAATGCATACCACCCGTTTTCAGCTGTTGCGCAGGTGAAATTTCCAAAGCATCAAGGTGGCTGTCCATCTCTAATAAAGGATAGACTTGCGAGCCCCTTGCAGGCTCTGCCATCACATACACCACCGGATGAGAATCTTTACTATATATCGGTAACTTAGACTGCGTTTCTTCAATACGGGCAAACGAAGAGAGCTGCACAGGCCCATGACTGCCAGAGAGATAGATGCGACTCAAGTCATCACTACCCGTTCGCATTAATTTTGGCAGCTGTACATGCATTAATACCGCATGTCTGGAGCTATTGACATGGATAGCACCTGCACTATAGCCCCCTAGAAAATCACCTAGAGCCAACGCCACCTGTCGCGTAGCCACGCCCAAACGGGAAGCTTTCTCTTTATCCACCACAATATTCAACTGACGCTGCGTCTCACCCACAGAGTCATCAATATCCGTCACATCATAAGTGGTCGCAAAGCGTTTTTTCACGGCTTCTGCAATCGTTCGCTGGGTAGCGTAATCAGGGCCATAAATTTCAGCCAGCAATGTTGCTCTAACAGGCGGCCCCGGTGGATCCTCAACCAACTTGATACTCGCTCTCGGATATGCTGTCATCAGTGGTCGTAAAGTGTTGCGCAACGCCAATACGATGTCACCAGAGCTGATACTACGTTGCTGTTTATCGACTAGATTTACACGTAGCTCCGCCTGATAAGCACTACTTCTAAAGAGCGCCCCGCGTAACATGCCATTAAAATCAATCGGCCCCGCCTGTCCAACATACGCTTCATAATCGTTTACCATCGGGTTCACTCGCAGCAGATCAGCTATTTGTCGGGTGACGCCATCAGTCTCTTCCAAGGTGGAACCTTCCGGCATATCAATGGTGATATTAAAGGTATTATTATTGCCCTTGGGTAACATTTTCAACTCAACCGTCGCGGCCGTCAGCGGGCCATTGATCCCCGCTGGACGCACGAACTGCCACAGAGGTTCCCACATCGCAAAAGTAAACAGCAGCAGCACTATCAACCAGAAAAAAGCTCTAACACCCCGCCTCTCTATCAAAGGTGTTGCCAGCTTCATATAACTGCGATGCACCCAATCCGTCGCCACCTCATCATGCTCTTCCATGGTGGAAGACACTATTTTACAAGGCAGCCAACGCTGAGCGATCCACGGCGTAAACATATACGCAATCACCAGCGAAGAAGCCATCGCAATCGGCGCATTAAAGGGGATAGGCGCCATATAAGGGCCCATCATCCCTGTCACAAAAGCCATCGGAATAAAAGCTAGAATCACAGCAATCGTGGCAATAATCGTTGGTTTACCTGTTTCATTGGTAGCACGGATGATTAATGCTGCTTTTTCCTGCATGTTTTTTGCACCGTGATGTAGGTGACGATGAATATTTTCAATCACCACAATCGCATCATCCACCAGCAGCCCCAGCGCCAATATCAAGGCGAAGAGTGTAATACGATTGATTGTCTGGTCAGCCACAAAGCCAATTGCCAACACGACAAATAGAATCAGTGGTATATTCATGGTAACAATTGCGGCTTCCCGCCAACCTAGAAATAGCAACAAAATAATCATGACCGAAACAATGGCGATGCCAAGATGCTCTATCAGCATATTAACGGCGCTATTGGCCCGCTCACCTGAATCACGAGTAATGGCCACGTCGACATTATTTGGGATCAAATCAGCTTTCAAAAGCGCCAGCTTTGCGGCAATACGCTGCGTCACAAAAACCGCATTGCTGCCCCTATTTTTAGCTAGGGCAATGGATACAGCGTCTTTCTCTTCGCCAATAACACCTTTATGCGCAGCACCAAATCCAATACGGTGATATTGTTCTACTTCAGCTTGCCCATCGCTAATCGTGGCAATATCGCGCAGATAAACTGCTCTATTGTTTGCCTGACCAACAATTAACTGCCCCACATCCATGGCTGATTTCAGATAACCATCCAACCAGACTTTAACCACTTGGTTAGCACCCACCAGCTCACCCACGGGGCCACCACTATTTGCCGCCGTCAGTAGCTTATGTAATTGATCCAGGGTCACCCCATAGGCCGTCATGCGGGCAGGGTCTAGGTCAATGGTGATCTCCCTATCCCGTCCACCAATGATATTGGCAACCGAAACTCCTTGCAGAGGAATCAACTGCTCACGCACCCGCTCAGCCAGACGTTTCATGCTCAAACCATCCATCGTTGCCGAGGACAGCGTGATAACCGATACAGGCACATCATCTACATCTAGCGGTTTGATTAAAGGCTGCGATGCGCCGGGCGGAATACGATCCAAGTTATGCATCATCCGATCATACAGCTTAATAAGGCTCGCTTCTTTATCCTCACCCACCTTAAACATCACCGTCACCACAGCCATCGACTCCATGGCTGTACCATAGGTGTGATCAACGCCGGTCATTTCACCCAAAACCATCTCCAGAGGGCGAACAATCAGATTTTGCACCTCTTCTGGACTTGCCCCTTGCATGCTAACAATGACATTGGCAGCAGGCACATCAATAATCGGATTCTCTTCTCTCGGTGTCAGTAGTAGTGCCACAGCACCAATAAGGAATATCAATATAGCCATAATCGGCGTCATACTGGAGGAGATGGCAAAAGCACCCAGTCGGCCGGCAATATTTAATTTTTTCGTTTCCATCATTGAGCCTTTACCCGAACACCACTACGCAAACTGCCATCATCACGCCAGACAATTTGATCTCCCGCCTTTAAGCCCGCGAGTATTTCAACGCCACCATCTCTCCTTGCACCCACCCTTAACTGACGATAGTGGGCTATATGATGCTCATCCAGCAGGTAGATTCCATCCAATCCTGAACGTTTTAATAACGCTGCTTTTGGTACAACTACTGCGAGCCGTTCACCAGTCACAAAAAGCACTTCGGCAAACATGCCAGGATAGGCACCTGAATCCGCAGCAAGTGCTACCTTTACCAAAAACTGATGCGAGAGACGATTTGCGGATTTCACTACTTGCCGAACCTGACCACTCACTGTTTTTTTCAAGCCTGGGATAAAGAGATTTACGCTATCATTTTCATGAATCGATGTTATAAATTGTTCTGAAACATATGTTTCAACCAACAAACTTGATGGATCTTCTAAAACCAGAAGTGGCTGACCGGGAATAGCCAGATCACCACTACTACCATGTTTTTCAACAACAACACCACTTACAGGTGCTCGAACTTCTGCATACAGCAGTTGATTTTCAGCTTGTAAAACACGCGATCGAGCCATCGTAAAGCGTAAAAACACCTTATCAAACTGCTGTTGACTCACTGCATGATCACTTAATAAAGAGCGGTAGCGTTTCAAATCTACTGCGGCATCTCGCTGGTCAGCCTTAGCCTGTGCAGCCGCCTGTTTTAGTTCTACAGGATCAACACTAAACAGCCTCTGACCTGCTTGAACCCGGTCGCCTTCACGGACATTGATACTCAAAATATAGCCAGAAATACGAGAGCTTATCGCCACTTTATGATCGGAGCTAACAGCACCACTGGTATGATAATTGCGTGGCAGCGTGGTGGTAGCAACAGTCGCTGTGTGAGCGACAACTGCCACTAAAGGAGGCGCAGTTTTGACCTCTTGCTCAGCAGAACAAGCAACAAGCAGTGCAAGCCCAGCTAGCGTAAAAAGATTCAACACAATTTTAATCATCACTTATCCCCAGCCTGTAAGCTTGTTTGGTTCAGATAACCCGTGACCAGTAATAGTTGCGCTTTAGCAACTGTAATATCGTAATGCGCCCTGATCGCATCGGCCCGTGCTTGGTCAAGGCGACTCTGAGCATCCAATAGCGTCGATGTTTTTTCTAAACCCTGGGTATGTCTGAGACTGATAATCCGCAAGGAAGAGACACTTTGGCGTAACACTTCAGCCTCCGCTGCACTACGTGTTTCACTCTCCGTCAGTTGACGCCGTGCTTGCCTGACCTCATTTTCAATCTGCTGCCGTTTATCATCTACGTTTAATGAGAGGCGAGCCCTATCCGCCTGTCGCCTATGCAGTGCCGCTAGGTCAGAACCACCGGCAAATAGATTCATCGATACCACGGCTGCCACGCTTCTATTGCCATTACGGATCGATAACGTCGCACTATTCCACTCTTGTGTCGCTTGCAAACTCAGCCGTGGTAAAAAGGCGGCTTGTTCTATTTCAACCGCTGCCCTACTACCGCCCAACGTTGCAATCATTGCCTGATAATCGGGACGTTTGTTAACAGCCTGTGCTACAAGGGTATCCATATCGGCTGGCAATAATAATGGTTTAATCGGCATAGGTAGCGTCTCTGCATCAATCGCCGTAGCAGTGATACGAGCCAGTAGATCCCGACCATAAGCTACCGTATTTTCACTCTGACTCACCTTCACCTCACTATGTAAGCGACGCACCTGTGCATCCATCACATCTGAATCAATCAACAGACCCCGTTTCCTCATCTGCTGCACATTTTTCAGATGGTAGTTAGAGGCTTGCAGTGCTTTTTTTGCAACGCCCAACTGCTCATTGCTATTTAACCAGGCAATATAATGCTGAATCGTTTGAAAGATAAGCTGCTGACGCAGCCATTGATGCGCATGACTACGCGCTTGCAGCGCTTTCTCAGCCTGTTTACGCCCTGACCATAAAGCACCACCCTGATAGAGAGGCAGAGTGAAAGTTAACTTCGGTTGATAGTTATACATCGCTGTAGGATTATTCAAGGACACTGTCGTAAAATCCGCATTGACCACGCGCTGCTGCATGAGCTTTGTGCCAAAACTCGTTAAAGCTGAGTTACTGCGCATCACACTATAACTACCATCTACACGCGGTAATAAATGACCCTTTGCCTCATCCTGACGACTCTCGGCTGCCTGCACGTTATATTGATCTGCTTTGAGCAAGCGATTATGCTGTAGTGACAAGCTAATACTCTGTTGAAGAGAGAGCGACCCCGCTTGGGCCGTCATTGCGCCTAAAAGCATGACTACTAATATTAAACTATACCGAATTAATAATATATTACTCAAAAAAACTCCTCACTCTCCCCCCTTCGCCGCATTGCACATTTCCGGGCAGTAGATTTTTTGTAACGCCAGCACGAGGTCAGAAAAAGCGGGATTGGCAATCCGGTAGTAGACATTCTGCCCCCGCTTCTCATTGCAAATCACCCCCATCAAGCGCATCTTTGCAAGATGTTGAGATAAATTGGATTGCGCAGCACCAGTTGCTTCCATTAATTCGTGTACACACATGGGTCCACTAAGTAGACTGCATAATACTGAGAGACGGACTTCATGTGCAATTGCACGCAAGCCTTCACTTGCGGCAATAATTTTTTCACGGGGAATATTATTCATGGCGCGAATCATATTCAATGTCTGTAATATAATCAATAGGTAATATAAATCAGATAGGGTGAACTTACTATGCATACAAATATCGATCATGCACAACCGCCGACAGAGGCCGAAGCGGTTTGGCATCTCTACCTTATTCGCTGTCCAGGAGGTCAGCTATATACAGGTATCAGCACCGATATCGCGCGGCGTTTTACTCAGCATCAAGCCGGTAAAGGGGCAAAATATCTACGTGGAAAAGCTCCTTTATCACTCGTTTTTCAGCAAATAATAGGCACCCACTCTGAAGCACTCCGTGCTGAATCTATCATAAAAAAGTTAAGCAAAGACAAAAAAGAGACAATCCTTCAAAAGGGTTCAATCATGGCGTTCATACGCCCCCTCTTTTGACCTACAGTCGCACCAATAAGCACATCTCAAATCGAATGCGCAATACTAAAAGCTGCCAGCTAAGGGCCGCGGAAAGAATAAATCATCCACGTGCTGGTCTATAAGTCCGCATTCTGCGTTGCCACAGAGTTACGACTAAAGGCAGTAGGCTATCGCGCCCATTCATGGCTTGCTTATGCGCTTGATTTGGCGCCTTGAATCCAACAACTATTCTGCGCATAACCTGGATACTTTATTCTTTCCGTGGCCCTAAAGCGGCAACTATTTTTTATAGT
>JAUZRH010000184.1 GCA_030950555.1 Mariprofundus sp.
TGCCGCTCATCCACCCAGAGTTTTGCAATTGGCTCTAAATGGATGATTTATTTTTCCCGCGGCCCTAAGCATCGGGTTCAGAGCTAGTTTTATCATAAGCGGGCAGATACAGCGCTAATTGCTCCCGTAATTGTTCGCGACTGAAGGGCTTACTAAGATATGCATCCATACCAGCCTGCAGACAGCGTTCCCTATCTTCCGGCATAACATGGGCAGTCAGCGCAATGATTGGAATATGCTCCTTTTCACCTGGGTTTTGTTGTTGCTCCTGCTGCCGAATCATGCTCGTGGCAGTATAACCGTCCATGACCGGCATCGAACAATCCATTAGAATCAGATCAATATCTCCACTTTGATACATTGTAAGCGCCTGTTGGCCATCTTCTGCTATGCTGACCCGGCAGCCGATTCTTTCCAGCGCGGCGGTGGCCACCAGACGATTCACCGCATTATCTTCAGCAAGTAGAATATGCATTTGACTAAAATTGACCTGGCTGGAATGGGCTACGGGTTGCTGTTGCACCGGTGGTGTTTCTGTTGGTTTCTTAACAATAGGAAAGGTTAAGGCAAAACTGAAAGTGGAACCTTGACCAAGCGAGCTTTCCAAGCGGATCTCACCATCCATCGCCGATACCAGCTGAGTGCAAATACTGAGTCCTAAACCGGTGCCGCCATAATCACGGGTGCTTGAGACATCCGATTGAGCAAAGGCTGTGAAAATAAGTTGCTGTTTCTCAGGCGCAATGCCAATACCGCTATCTTTCACACTAAAATCCAAGCGAATAAGCTCTGCCTGTTGTTGCAATATACGTACTCCTACAATGACTTTTCCGCTAGCTGTGAATTTAACGGCATTCGATATCAGGTTTATTAAAACCTGCTGCAAACGTAGTGCATCACCACTTAACAGAGACGGTAACGCCTCCGGCAAGTCGGTGTTCAGTTCAATATTTTTTGCAACAGCTTGCTCCGAGAGTAATTCACTTACATCCTCGATTAGCGTGCGCGGACAGAATGGTTCGGATAACAGCACCAGTTTGCCCGCCTCATTTTTGGAGAAATCAAGGATGTCATTGATAACCTTTAGTAGTGCCTTGCCTGAACGCTGGATTATACCGGCATAGCTCTGTTGTTGTTTACTTAGCGTGGTGGATAGAAGCAACTCAGTCATACCCAATACGCCATTCATCGGCGTGCGAATTTCATGGCTCATATTGGCCAGAAAGGCTGATTTTGCATCCGTAGCTGCAAGGGCTTCATCACGTGCCAAGGCTAGTGATTCAGCCTGTTGCTCCAGCATGCTTTCATTGCGTAGTCGCTGCCAGTAATCAGCATAGATCGATTTTCCGACGTTATGCATAAATAGCACTCCCAGCAGAAATAGTAGCCCAAGTGATATGGTGGCGTGGGTGGCGATGATAAATAGACTGAGCATAATGGGCACGGAGAGGATGAACAGAAAGGCGCCCCATAAAGAGGGAATAATCGCCAATACATTCATGCCGCCGATGACAATAGCAAAGATTTGAATCGCTATCAGCATAATATCATCGTTGTAGTGTGGATTTTCCGGCCCCGCCATCACAGCATATACGCTGAGCGCAGACCATGTGGCAGCGATGATCAAAGTGGCTGTTGAAAACAGGTGACACCAACGGTTCAAATCGTTGCTGAAACGATCAAGCTTTAACCCCAGATAGTAACGAACTAAAGATACCAGCAGGATAATAGTGCCGGAAACCAGGACTAGAAACGGGTGACCATCAAGAAAAGTAGTGGCATACAGCATCCATAAAAAGAGCACCAAATAAGCAATATTGCCGGGCATAATCCGACGTGAAATATCCTGATATGCCTTTCGCGTCATACTCGCTTTCGCTGGAGTCATTTCTGTACCGTCTTTGTTTTTTGCATATTATTCTACCTAATAAAATATGATATCATCAATGTTGATTTTTTATGTGGCAACAGCGGACTGAAATAATAAATCTACTCGCAATCCCTATGATGCCTAAAGTAGCTACCCAACCCCTTCTGCATTCATGGATTGAATACTTTGGAACATGATGATTGGAGAAATATAACTGCATAAGCAATATTATGCAAAATTATTCACCCGAAAATACAGCAGTGCGCATTCGTGGCTTCGGTAAAGGGAAATGCCATCCTTTATTCCACTCATGGTTTGTAGGTTTTGCTCTCTTCCGTGTGATCACAGTATTCCATGATGGGGATTAAAATCAAAGCTATTAACCACGGAACTCACAGAATACACCGAAAAATCAAGCTGATAACCCATGAAACTCAATCACTAGCCACCTATTGAAATAATGCAGACTTTAATAATCGCGTAACACCCGCTGTTATCATTAAACTCGATGTTCCAGTTTTGTTGTGGAAAATCGAAGGATATACTTGAACTCAGCTAGTTTATGTTCAAAACGCAAATAAAACCCATAGTTTTGACTCTTCACGAGATCCATAAAACAGTTAATGCCCTTCCATCACAGAGTTACGAAGAACATGAAGATAATCATTATCATAAATAAACATGCTCAATTAAACTATGTATTCTATAGTGATTCAAGTTTGAAAAGTACCTTTTCTCGTTATTTCCGATCCTGTCGCGAATGACGGGCGGGGGTCTGATTGATTCGGGCAGTCTAATGAACCCTATCGCGTAGCGGGAACGCCGCTCAAGCTTCCCGCGGAGAACCTGTCCCCACGAAAGTGTGGGGCGGGAATAACGGACTATCTATACATAAATCACTATATTTCAGGGGGGTACGCAGGCCGGGAGAAACCATATTCATGATCTAAACAGAGCATAAGATCATCTAAATATTGCATTGCAGGACTTAGCTTTTAAGACAATGAAGGCAAAAAAACGCCCCCAACAAGTGGAGGCGTTTTTTACTATATTGACTATGGACTTACTTGTGTGTGCCCAGTTTTTCGCGCCAATCAGGGAAGATCTTATCAGCATCACCTGGGAAGGAGTCGAATGCACGGGCAAACTCTGGGTGAGTTTTAGCGTATTCGATTGGGTCAGCACCCTCTTTCCAGCAGTTGTATGCCTGGTTGAGTGATTGACCACCAGCTGCAGGACTGTCGATATGACCAAAAGCACCGCCACCACAGGTATTAATCACATTACCATGACCTAGATTCTCAAAGAAACCAGGCAGACGTAGTGCGTTCATACCACCGGAGATGATTGGTGTCGTCGCTTTCATACCATACCAATTCTGATGATAATAGTGACCCATGCACTCATCGCGCTCGATCATATAGGCCAGCACAGTTTCCTTGCCGTGGCCTTCCATTTTACCATAGCCCATGGTGCCTGTATGCATGCCGGAAGCACCCATCAAACGAACCAGTTTCATGTAGCACAATGGATCCATACCCATTGGAGACTTATAAGAAGTCACAGCGCCATGGCCGGCACGATGGAAATGCAGGAAGGTATCAGGGAATGCGCGACGAGCAGTAGTTACACCGGAAGGACCGGATACAAAGCCGTCAATCAAGAACGCAACATGATCGGCACTGTCATACTTGGCAAAGCATTCTAAGATAAAGTCACCACGTGCAATGCACTCACCATGGAAGTCGGCCGTAGCATTTGCAGAGAAGAGTTTCGCTTCGCCTGTTTCCTGCTGAGCTCTGTCCATAGATTCTGCAATTTTAGGCATGACTGTTTTCATTGGGCAGAAAGGCTGATTGGCCTGTGGCTCATCATTCTTGATGAAGTCACCACCGAGCCAGAAATCATAACATGCTTTAGCAAATGGCTCAGGACGCAGACCCAACTTAGGCTTAATGATCGTACCAGAAATATAGCCGCCATCCACTTCAGGACGACCCAGTACTTTCCACAAATTCGTAATGTTGGCTGAAGGACCATCAAATTTCTTAACCATGCACTCTGGCACGAGAAAATCGAGCATACGCAGCCCTTCATGATCGCCCATACCCTGGTTATTACCCAGAATCAATGACCACAAGTGTGAAATATTAAAAACACCATCGGTAATGCTCGGATCAAACAATTCAACAGGGAAGGCAACCTTGAACAAGCCGCCGCCTCTGACAACATCATCACCAAAAGCAGTCTCGTCGATATCATAGACCAGTGCATCAACGCCACGGGTGAAATCATCGGTGGTAGAAACTTCTACATTGGTACCAGTTGAAGATTCAGCTGCGATATGCGCAGCCACTTCCAAAAAGCCAAAGCCTTTTGCTGGAATAAGCTTATATGCAACAAGAAAATGCTTGCCGCCTGCAATCAGGTCTGCTTCATTCAGACTCAGATCGGCGTAACGATTCGATTGATCCATTAGAGAATACCTTCCAAATTTATTTTATTATACAAAGGAAGCTTTCGCTCCCCTCCTACGCTGCGAGAGATGTTCATCTTCTCGAGCGATAAAGGGAAGTATAAGAATAACTTCCATAATGTAAAATCATTGGTTATGATTTAATATATAATCTGAACTTATAAGGATTTCCTATGAATATATCCATCAAACAATTTAAAATCATTGAAGCCATTATTGAGCACCATAGCTACACAGATGCGGCCAAAGCAATGTTCATGACGCAACCTGCCATCTCTATGCAGGTCAAACAGATAGAACAACAGATAGGACTCCCCCTGTTTGAGCGCAGTGGCAAACAGATTATTGCCACGGAAGCTGGCTCAGAACTCATGCATTACGCTATCAATATACGTCAACAACTCGAAGAAGCTGAAACCATTATAGAAGAACTAAAGGGATTAAAACGCGGCAAGCTAAACCTGACGATGGCAGCTACTGCAAACTATTTTGCCCCGCGATTAATTGCAGCCTTTCACCACCAATACCCGGGAGCTCAGGTCACACTTAATGTGACCAATCGCTCCGGTCTGCTAGCAGCTTTAGATCACAACACAACCGATATGGCCATCATGGGTGTGCCACCAGAAAGATTGAAACTTACAGGCATCCCTTTTATGGAAAACCCTCTAGTCGTCATTGCCTGGCCAACGCACCCTCTCGCAAAGCGAAAATCCATCCGCTTGTCTGAAGTAGCAAATGAGGAATTTATTTTGCGCGAGCCTGATTCAGGCACACGCATGGCATCCGAACGTTACTTCGCTGAACATCAGTTAAGTTTAACCCCTCGCATGGAGATGAATCGCACCGAAGCCATTAAGCAGGCCGTGATGGCCGAGCTTGGACTAGGCATCGTGTCACTACACACGCTTGAAATGGAACTAGCACTCAAACGTCTCATCATACTTCATGTGGAAGATTTCCCCATCATGCGCCATTGGTACATCGTACACCGTAACAACAAACGTTTCTCCGCTATTCCCGCAGCCTTTAAGGAGTTTGCTATTAGAGAATCCAGATCACTACTTGAGACACCTCAATATTAGCCATCACCCAATCAGGCTTCCCTTTAAAAGACATGACAGTAGAGCCAATTGCAAAACTCTGGGTGGATGAGCGGCAATCCCACTTTGAGTCCATTTTTGAGGTGGAATGAGGTGCATGGTGGTTCCATGGAGCAAACAACAGCGCGGGTTGGGCCAAAGTGGGGCCGCCGATCGCCG
>JAUZRH010000185.1 GCA_030950555.1 Mariprofundus sp.
GTTTTCTCCGTCGCAAATTGTTTGTCTAATAGAAACTGTCGGTAGAGTTCTGTAACAGCATGTATTTTATCCATAACCAGAATATTAAATATATAAGTTATATATATCAATACTTAACAGGTCTCCATCATTATACACTTGTTTGAAAGCTTGCAAACAAAGGCTTTGCCATAATTGAAATAAAGAGTAGACTCGAGTCCATCGGCAATGGGGGCGTATTCAAATGAATAATCAGTCAATAAGATACTTATACTCATTAATATGTTATATTTTTTACTGAATCACATATATAAAGCTATGGAACCAGAATCAGATATTGCTCGAGAAGCTATTTTCGAGGCCATCGAAAATCAAATGAGAGATAACAATCCGCCAATTACAAAGGAGACTTTCAATCGATTGATAGCTGATGGGTATACAAAAAATGAAGCGATGAAATTGATTGGGTTTTCTTTAGCAAATGAAATTTCTGAAATCATGAATAGCAATCAGCCATTTAATGAAGAAAGATATTCACAAAACCTAAGAAACCTTCCAGATTTGCCTTGGGAAGAATAATGAAACAAAAATATAACAAACGCATGCAACGGACCCAGCAAAGCTGGGCCGCTGATGCCAAGCGTTAGGTTTTGGATAATATTAGGGAGTTAGAATTATGAAAAAAAATTATCGGAAAAATTTTAAAGAAAGGTGAAACTTCAGTTACAGAACTCTACCGACAGTTTCTATTATAAAAACAATTTTAGACGGAGAAAACTGCCGCATATATGCAGAAGTGGGTGGAGCAATTTCTTCACTTCGCCTGCGACTACCAGGACGAGCCGTTTGAGCAGGTATTGGTACGCTTTGAAGATTTGCTGACGGACAACGGTTCGCTTGAACCATGGCAGCTCAAACAGGCCAACGATGCCATCACGCTCTATCACTTTCACTTCCGGCATCATGAAAATGGTGCACATACGGTCGCGAATGCAACCCCCACTAATGAGATAATGCAGAAACTACATGACTGGATGCGGATCAAGCACTATTCACCGAGCACTGAAAAGTCATACAGCCACTGGATTGCTCGCTTTATCCGCCATACAGGAGAGCAAAGAGACAATGGTGAGCTCTCCATAAATAATTTTTCCGATTTCATCAGCTACCTGGCAATACAGAAAAAGGTCAGCGCGGCCACCCAGAATCAGGCTTTCAATGCACTGTTACTACTGTTTCGCGACATTCTGCATGTCGATACGGCTCACCTTCCTGTAACGATCCGCGCAAAGCAGGGGAAACGCTTACCATCTGTTCTGTCGGTTAATGAAGTACAGAAAATATTCACGGCAGTTGAACCGAAATACAGCCTGATGATCAAACTGCTATACGGTAGCGGCATGCGTATGGGCGAATTGCTCCGGCTCCGCGTTCAGGACATAGATTTCGACCATCGATTGATCACCGTGCATGCCGCCAAGGGCGATAAGGATCGCACCACTCTATTACCCGATTCGCTGGTTGAGCCTTTGATGCAACATTTGCAGATAGTAAAATCGTTACATGAGCAGGATAAGATAGAGGGTTTCGGCGCTGTCTGGTTGCCTTATGCGCTGGCTCGAAAGTACCCCAATGCTGCCACAGAATGGCCATGGCAGTTCCTGTTTCCTTCCGCACAACTATCGCGAGACCCTGAGGCGGGTGTATACCGCAGGCATCATATCTACGACAAAACTCTGCAGGCAGCCATGCAGCGGGCCGTCAGGCGCGCCGAAATCAATAAACATGCTTCCCTGCACACGTTGCGTCACAGCTTTGCCACCCACTTGTTGATGCAAGGCACGGATATCCGGGAGATTCAGGAGCTGCTCGGTCACAAGAGCGTGGAGACAACTATGATTTACACACATGTTGTGCGTGAGTTGAAAACGAGTGCAAAATCGCCTCTGGATTTACTTACTCCGGGGGCTGTTTGACTCGGTAGATAAAATAGTGCCGGGCTTACATATTCCTGATTACCCATGAAACGCAGCCATGCCGATCACCGACATGCTATGGTAACAATCAAGTATATTGGAGCCTCTAGCATGTTGAGACCGTCAGCTAGCTGAATATTATACGTAATCAAGAAAATATTAGCCACTGATACCCCAGGGCACCTTCTCTGCCGCAAGCGGCATTCACCTTGTTTCACGAATTCACACGAATTAAAAAGCTATGATTATTGCCTTATTCGTGTCCATTCGTGGTGTCGTACCCCAGGGCACCCTCTCTGCCACAAGCGGCATTCACCTTGTCCCCCAGGGGATACTCTCTACCATAAAGGGTATTCACCTGATGGCTTGCTTGTGTTTCTGTCTATTAGCTAAAAGGTTGCGTTCCCTTTCTTTTTTTGCTTTTTAATAGACCGTAAGATAGCTGAGCTTTGTACGTAATCAGGTACCTATTTAACTAAAGGGGACGTTACCTTTTTATACTGGGAACACTGGGGCTTGCTACTCGCGGAAGGCGTGGGTGATGGGGTAGCGGCGATCCCTGCCAAAAGCACGTTCTGTGATTTTTACGCCCGGAGGAGCCTGGCGGCGCTTATATTCAGCCAACTGCAACATCGACACAATGCGTTTCACCTCTACCAGATCAAAGCCTTGTGCTGCAATCTCCGCTACACTCAGTTTTTCTTCAATCGTCGCCATCAATATTGCATCCAACACCTCATAATCGGGCAGGGAGTCGGAATCTTTCTGATCCGGCCTCAACTCTGCTGATGGTGGCTTATTGATTGTATTCTCCGGAATAATTTCAACCGCCTCATTTAACCAACGGCACAATGCAAACACCTGCATTTTATAAACATCTTTCAACACGGCAAAGCCACCGGCCATATCACCATACAGTGTAGCATAGCCAACGGCCATCTCCGACTTATTGCCGGTGGTCAGCACCATTCGCCCTGTTTTATTGGAGATTGCCATGAGTAACACGCCGCGCATACGTGCCTGAATATTCTCCTCTGTCACATCTGGAGTCTCTTTACCCCAACGTACAAAAGTATCTTTTAACATATACTCAACAGCATCCACACCCACTGAAATCGGCAAGGTGATAGATTCAATACCCAGATTTTTCACCAACTGTTCTGCATCGGCAATCGAGTGTTCACTCGAACAACTTGATGGCAGCAACAATCCAAGAACATTTTCAGCACCAAGCGCCTCAACAGCAATCGCTGCAGTCAGGGCTGAATCAATACCACCGGAGAGTCCTATCACCACTTGTTTACAACCATTTCGTAATACGTAATCAGCAACACCCATCACCAATGCCTGATAAATCTGAGCTAATAACTCCGGCAGTGGCGTACACTGCGTAACGCCCACAGCAGAAAGGTCAACGACACCTTGCCACGGCTCAAACAGAGGCGCCCGCATCAACAGGTTACCAGCCGCATCAACAGCATGGGAACCACCATCAAACACAACTTCATCTTGCCCACCCACCGGATTCACATAGATAAGTGGAGCCTGAAAACTGATTGCTCGTCGCTCTACCAACGCCTCCCGCTCAAGCTGTTTACCTATATGAAAAGGAGATGCGTTCACATTCAACCAAACATCACAACCCATAGCCTGCTGCTTAAGTGCTAAGCCATCGTGCCACAAATCCTCACAGATACCCACTCCCACACGCCAGCCATTCACCTCAAACAGACACGGTCCACCTTCACCCGGCTCAAAGTAACGACGTTCATCAAATACACCATAATTAGGGAGAAATTGCTTATCATAGATTCCAACAAGGCGACCGCTCTGAGCCAAATAGAGGCTATTTCTCAAGCTATTCCCAACTTGGCGCGGGGCACCAAAGACAACACAACTATTGCGACTATCCTTGATTATCTGCTCAACAACCCTTGCGACCTCATTCATAAAAGCAGGACGCAAAAGCAGATCCTCTGGCGGATAACCCGTCACCACCAACTCCGGCAATAACGCTATATCACATAAACCATGTTCAGCTTTCGCCATAACTTCCTGAATAATTTGAAGATTAGCGTTTAAATCCCCTACGCGCGGAGATACTTGAGCTACATATATTTTCACTCATCCACCTCAACCACTTTATTTTCTAAATTCAAAGGTACAAACATCGCATCACCATAGGAATAAAATCGATAGCCCTCCTCTTTGGCATGCTCATAAGCCGTGAGTACCTGTTGGCGCCCAGCCAGAGCTGAGACTAACATAAGCAATGTAGATTTTGGCAGATGAAAATTTGTTAGTAGTGCATCAACCATGCAGAAACGATAACCCGGCCTGATAAAAATAGCCGTGCGACCCGGACCCGCCAATAACTCACCCGTCTGCCCCGCAGCTTCCAAAGTTCGCAAGCTGGTTGTTCCCACGGCCACAACACGGCGTCCTTCTATGCGAGCTCTATTGACACTTGCCGCTGCCGCTGCAGAGATAATATAAGCCTCTTCATGCATCACATGTTCATCAACAGTCTCAACTTGCACAGGCTGAAATGTACCGGGTCCTACATGCAGCGTCACATGGACAAACTCAGCTCCGGCATCCTGCATCGCCTTCATCAACGCTTTAGTCAGGTGCAGCCCAGCAGTTGGCGCAGCTACAGCACCCGCATGACATGCAAATACTGTTTGATAGCGCTCTTTATCTTCTTCGCTATCGGGGCGATCAATATAAGGTGGCAGTGGCATATGACCCCATAAATCAATGGCTGCTGCCACATCATGCGCATATAATCGTACCAAAACTTCCTTACCTTCACGCTCTAGCACTTCCGCAGAGAATTGTTCAGAAAAAGTGATCATAGCGCCAGGCTTTAATGGTTTATTCGCTCGCCCCCAAGCATGCCATACATCCGTTTGTTCACTCGGCTCCAACAGTAGCAACTCAACCTTGCCGCCACTCGCTCTAGTGCCTACCAAACGCGCTGGAATCACCTTCGTATCATTAATTACCCACACATCACCGGGCTTAACCATCTGAGGAAGATCACGTATCCATCGATCCTCTAATGCTTCATGGGAGAGTGATAGCAAACGAGAACCATCCCGTTGCTGCGGTGGCTTGCTGGCAATACACTCTTCAGGCAGTTCAAAATCGTAGTCACTTACTTGCATGCAGCCAACCCTACTCAACACGTCTGGCAATGGAACAGGATAAACCACAAAAACCTCCGCCTGAAACATCAAACAATAAGCACACACCTTCATCACATGCAGCTGATTATATGGTTTAACTCGATGTTCCAGTTTTTATATGTGAGGTATCATCGCTTTAAAACCTTTCACCGCAGCGGGCGCAGGGTAACGCAGAGGAAATTCAGGGAGATATAGAATACATCGTTTAATTGGCATCCTTCACCAACTATAAAAAATAGTTGACGCTTTGCGTTAGGGCCGCGGAAAGAATAAATCATCCAATCCTGCTGGTCTATAAGTCCGCATTCTGCGTTGCCACAGAGTTACTACTAAAGGCAGTAGGCTATCGCGCCCATTCAGGGCTTGCTTATGCGCTTGATTTGGCGCCTTGAATCCAACAACTATCCTGCGCATAACCTGGATACTATATTCTTTCCGTGGCCCTAATCTATTCACTTGCTGACTGGTACGGCAGCGAAGAAAGCGAGTTTCTTAAACTAACACGGGAATGATTATTTGTTTCTGTGGACCTTAAGTAATTCAGGTAGTTTCAGTAGCAAAGCTGAAATTTTTAACCAGGTTCGATGCGGCATAGCTGGTGAACCGGCATACACACCGC
>JAUZRH010000186.1 GCA_030950555.1 Mariprofundus sp.
CAGCTTACGGCCTATTGTTTCGTTCCCTCTGTGCTTAATCTTTGGGATTACTCCCGCCGACCCAGCTACACTTCCCGACGGATGGCTAATCCTTCTCGGGACGGGATTTTCACCCGCGAGAACAGACGACCTTGCCCGGCCGCACGGATACTTTATTATTTCCGTGACCCTTAGGTTTGCCAGTGCCACCACTTCCTTCGCCAACTGTTCAGGTCGAATATCATCCAGCTTGAACTCAACGCCTGAATTCTCTCCATTTGCAATTAATTCAAGCAGTTCTTGGCGCTTCATGTGATTACCTCTTCCTCTACAGTATTTTTCTCAAACCAGCATCAGGCGATGAGGTAAGTCGTGCTATGGTCATCTTTTTCGTAAGCCTTGCAGTAGGGCTTTTTCACCCAGAATCAGTGCGGAGAGCAGAAACACAACAGCTCCGCCGGCCACGGCTGCTGTAAGCCAAAGCGCCTGCATCAACCAGTCATGCTGGGGAAAAAGCCATAATTCACTTAAACCGAGCAGGGCGCCATACATCAACAGACTGGCCAGCATCGCCGTTAGCATCCGCCGTGCACTTTTCGCATCAACAATGGAGCCATACGTTTTACGCAAACGTAGAATCAGCAGCAACGCATTGACAAAAGCGGCCAACGATGTGGCCAGCGCTAGGCCGACATAAGCCCAATATTGCATCAGAACAAGAGCCAAAATAATGTTCACAGCCACACTCAGCGCGGCATACTGCATCGGTGCTTTAGCATCTTTACCTGCATAACAGGCTGAAGCCAGCAGTCTAACCCAACAGAAAGCGAGCAAGCCCACGGCATAAGCTTGCAACGTTTGTGCTGTCGCCATACTGTCTGCATGGGTAAAAGCACCGCGTTCAAAGAGGGTGACAACAATCGGCTCAGCCAGATAAAAAGCCCCCACCACCGCCGGCAATGTCAGCCATGTCAGCCAGGCAAGCCCGGCGCGCAGATCATCGAGCGCAGCACCCTGATCGCCACGCGCGAGATGACCGGCGAGCGTTGGCAGCAGAGCAGTACTCATGGCAATACCAAAGAGTGCCAATGGCAGCTGCACTATACGATCGGCATAGTAGAGATAGGAGACCGCCCCGGTATCAAGCAGGGTCGCCAAAATCGTACCGACCAGAATATTTATCTGCACCGCCGCTATCGCCAGTAGCGCTGGGGCAAACAGTCGCAGCGTCTCGCCAATCGCTGCTTGTTTAAAATCGAAACTAATACGCGGCACCCAGCCGATCCGTTTCAACGCAGGGAACTGAATCAGTAGCTGCAGAGCGCCGCCAATAAGAATACCTATGGCCAGAGCAATCGTGGGATTATCAAAGAGCGGCGCCAGCACCACGGCCGCAAAGATAATCGCCACATTGAGAAGGGCTGGCGTTGCTGCCGGTACAGCAAAATTTTTATACGTGTTCAATACCGCCCAGCCCATTGCCGTTAGCGAGATCATCGCCAGATAGGGAAACATCCAGCGCGCCAGCTCCAGCGCCATCTGCCAACGCTCGGGTTCATCAGCAAAACCGGGCGCGAAGAGATACAGCAGCCACGGCATAAACAGCATACCCAATAGGGTAAACAGCAGCACCGCCAACAGTAGCAGCGTGGCCAGTGCATCGAGAAAAGAATGAGCCTCTGGCTCTCCTTGCTGACGCAGCTCGGAAAGCACAGGTACCAGTGCCACGGTAAGAGTTCCTTCAGCAAACATACGCCGAAAGAAGTTAGGCAGCTTAAAGGCGACAAAAAATGCATCCGCCAACACACCCGCACCCAATACGCGTGCCAGAAAAATATCACGGACAAAACCTAAAATGCGCGAAATCATCGTCCAGCCACCCACTTTTGATGCCGCGCGCAGCATCACAGAGCTGGATGAGGGGGCTGATTTTAACCTCTGATTTGACTTGTCCTGTTTGCTTGCCATAATCCGCCGCCCTTTCTCACTGCCCTCTTATAGATGGGCTGGCAAACCTAGCGTTGCAATGAGAGAAGGGCGAGCCTGTTGGCGCAAGCCTTGGCAAACAGTTATTGGGTAGACCCAAAGGGGGTGATGTTTTACATGCCAGGAATTAGAGTAAACCCTGAAGAGCCTTTCGAAATCGCACTCAAGCGTTTCCGTAAACAGGTGGAAAAAGGTGGCGTAATAGCAGATTGTCGCAATCGCGAATGCTATGAGAAACCCTCAATCGCTTCTAAGCGAAAGGAAGCGGCCGCTCGCAAACGTTTAATGAAACGTCTGCGTCGTGTTCGTATGCGCGAGAACCGCGATTACTAAATCGCCCTCGTCTCACCATTAAGAAATGCCGGGCCTTGTGCTCGGCATTTCTACTTTTAATGAAGGCTCACGGAGACAAATAAACATCCCATGATGCTGGTCTAAAAGCTCGCATTATTGCGGCAATATTTTCTCAGCCCTCACTGTTCAGTGCCAATAATAAGCAAGCGGTATTGTCCCGCCCGCGACCGAGACAGCATCGCTTACTCCTCTGTGGTAAAAAAAAGATGGAGAAACCCATGCAAAAAACATTACTTGATGACATGAAAGCGGCAATGAAATCTGGCGAGAAAGCAAAACTTTCGTCCATTCGCATGCTGCGTGCTGCGTTAAAAGATAAAGAGATCGAAATCGGCCATGCCTTGGATCAGGCTCAGGAACTAACTGTTGTTACTCGTCTGGTTAAACAGCGCCATGATGCTGCCAAGCAATATCTCGAGGCAGGACGTCAGGATCTACAAGAAAAAGAGTTGGCTGAAGTTGTATTTTTTCAAGCCTATCTGCCCGAACCTCTGTCTGATGCCGAGCTGACAAGCATCCTTGATCAGGCGATCAGTGACAGCGGTGCCACCAGCATGCGCGATATGGGCAAAGTGATGGCGCTGGTAAAAGCACAGGCTGAAGGACGTGCTGATATGGGCAAAGTTTCGGCTGTGATCAAGGCACGTTTAGGATAAGACTTGAAAATTTCCGAGTTTAGCACTATATAACTCTTTATGGCTCATTTCCCCCCATCATTGTTGGATGAAATTTTAGCGCGCAGCGATATTATCGAAATTATTGCGCGCCATGTAGCGTTGAAAAAATCCGGTGCAAACATGATAGGCTTATGCCCGTTTCATCATGAAAAAACACCCTCCTTTTCCGTTTCTGCTGACAAACAGATCTACTACTGCTTTGGCTGTGGTCAGGGTGGAAATGCCTTTAAGTTTCTACGGGAACATGATGGTTACGCTTTCCATGAAGCCGTGGAGTATCTGGCAGAAAAAGCCGGCATCCAGATACCACAAGATACAGAGCAGCAAACCAGTGATAATGGACAACAGAAAAAACGTGATTATAGCATCTTAGAAAGTGCATCAGCCGCCATGAACAAAGCCTTACACAGTGAGAGCGGCATAAAGGCTTGCAATTATTTGGAGAGGCGCGGCCTGCCCGCTGAGGTTATTCGTGATTATGGGCTAGGCTACACACCTGCTGGATACGGTTTTATGAAACGGGTCTTTGGTGACAATGCCACTGTGAATACGCAACTTGAAACCGTTGGTTTGCTTTTCAAAGGTGAGCATGGTTATGGCGATCGTTTTCGTGACCGGCTCATGTTCACCATTCGTGATAGACGCGGGCGCGTCGTTGGCTTTGGCGGTCGCGTACTCGGCGAAGGTGAGCCTAAATATCTAAACTCCGCTGAAACACCCTACTTTCATAAATCTGAGCTACTTTATGCCTACTCTGAGCACCGTGACACGATCCGAAAAAGAAAACAGCTGGTGGTTGTGGAAGGCTATATGGATGTATTGGCATTAGCCGCTCATGGTCTGAAGATTGGCCTCGCATCACTAGGCACGGCCATTGGCGAACGTCAAATCCGCGAGATTTTCCGTCTCTGTGAAACACCCGTATTTTGTTTTGACGGCGATAGAGCTGGTCGCCAGGCCGCTTGGCGCGCCTTAGAACGCATGCTGCCGCTACTCAAAGCCGAGCTTACCCCTACATTTCTCTATCTGCCCGATGGAGAGGATCCCGACTCCCTACTACAACAAGAAGGCGGAGAGATATTTAACAAACGCCTGCAAAACGACGCCAAACCGGTTCTCGAAAGCTGGATTCTGGGGCTCAAGTTATTAGCCGGACAAGGTGCTGAAGGTCGTGCTCGAATGGCTAAAAAAGCAGATGCGATGTTAGCCACCATGACCGACCCATACTTAATGCAGGCCTGGAAGCAGGAAGCCGAACGAATCAGCGGCATCCCGCTACAGCGCCGCCGTCCTGCGGTAAAAAGTACAGAAGCAGACAGTCATCTGGTACCCGGCTTTATTCTCAACGCTATTGAAGAGCGTTTTATGGCAGGCTTAATGCAAGATACACAACGCCTAAGCCAGATATCCGGTGCTGGATTAGATTTTTTTATTGATAAACCTAGCCTGCGCGCGTTATACTCGCGCGCTTTTTCGATGCAAGCGGATGCTGACACTCAAACTATCGATATCGCGAGACAATTGATCCGGGAGTTTCCCGAAGATCAAAACATGATTTCTCGCTGGATAAATCAGCCAACCGTTCAAGATATAGAGTACAAAAGCCTGTTGCTGGACATGGAAGCCAACGACATCAAAAACCGAATACGGCAAGGTGTAAACCTTGGAGAGTCGGTGCAGTTGCAAACACGATTGCGCGAACTACAGGCAGAACAACAGACACTCAAAGAACAGCTTAGTAATACAGGAGCATAACCGCATGTCGAAAAATAGTCAGGAACAGGTCACCATCCGCGAACTGGGAAGCTTAATGGCCAAAGGCAAGCAAGCTGGCTTCATCACCTATGGAGAGTTAAACAAGCACCTGCCTGGTGGCCTAGTCAGCGCCGACCGTATTGAACAACTCATCAATGTATTCACCGAAATGGGCGTGGAAGTAGTTGACCCCGAACGCGCTCCTACCGGCGCCTACGCCATGCGCAAAGACCGCCTGCGTAAAGAGGATTCCGCCCTACGAGCCGACACATCTCAGCTGGGTACTGTTATCCGCATTGATGATCCCGTACGCATGTACTTGCGTGAAATGGGCACCGTGGAACTGCTTACCCGTGAAGGTGAAATAGAAATAGCCCGCCGCATTGAAGAGGGACGCATGCAAGTGCATGAAGCCATCTGCCTCTGCCCTTCAACCTTCCGCGAAATCATGCTGCTGGGTGAACGTATTATCCAGATTCGTGATGAGGCACTTGTACTCGGTGAAGAGCCTAACTTCCGAGATATTATTGACGTTGATGAAAAAGTGGTAAACTCCGCAGCCATTAAAGAGTATGAAAATCGCATGAGCCGCAGCGAAGATGAAGATGAAGATGACCCCGCAGAGTCAGAACCAAAACTGGATGGCGAGCAACTTACCCAAGCCATTAAAGCCCGCACAGCTACGCCCGATGGCACGCCCATGCAAGAGACCATCATCACCAAAGAAGAACAGCTGGAAGAAGCACTATTCCACTTTGATACAGCGAAGAATCTACATGACAAGTTTATTGAAGTAAAAAAGAAGCTCTCTAAGCGCCCAAATGATGCAAAATTAAAGCTGCTAAGCCGCTCTGTTCTGAATGACATGCTTCTGGAACTGGTCAGCATCCCTTTTTCACCTCGCCAACTGGATAGACTTGTACAGCGTTTCAAAAATGCTGTCGAAAAGGTACGTCGTTTTGAACGCACCATCCGCGATTATGCACTTGCCGCCAAAATGCCACGCAAGTTATTTCTCGAAACATTTCCTGTCGACGAAACCAACGAACGCTGGGTTGATGAAGTAATGAAAAAGAACCGTGATGCCAAGTGGGTAACTGCGGTTGAAGAAATTGCAGGCAAGGTCAAAGAGAACCAACGCCGCCTAAAACGCGTTGAGCAAGAGACCGAAATGGGTGTTGTTGAGCTCAAAGATGTAGCTCGCAAATTGACCATGGGCGAAGCAAAAATGCGTCAGGCCAAACGCGAAATGATTGAAGCTAACTTGCGTCTAGTGATCTCGATTGCCAAGAAATACACCAACCGTGGGCTCGGCTTCTTGGATCTCATTCAGGAAGGCAATATTGGCCTAATGAAAGCAGTAGAGAAATTTGAGTGGCGCCGTGGTTACAAATTCTCCACCTATGCTACATGGTGGATTCGTCAGGCAATCACCCGTTCGATTGCCGATCAGGCGCGCACCATCCGCATCCCTGTACACATGATTGAAACCATCAATAAGATGATGCGTGTCTCTCGTCAGATTGCTCAGGAGATCGGTCGTGAACCGACACCCGAAGAGCTAGCCGAACACCTTGAACTGCCCGTTGAAAAGGTCTTGCAGATTCTGGAAGTTGCCAAAGAACCCGTTTCACTGGAAACGCCAATCGGTGATGATGAAGATTCTCAACTGGGTGATTTTGTCGAAGATGACAAAGCCGAAAACCCCCTAGATGCGGCCATTAATGAGGCTCTGGCCGAAGCCACACTGGAAGTATTAGAAAACCTCACAGACCGTGAGCAGAAAGTGCTGCGCATGCGTTTTGGCATTGGCATGAACACCGATCATACGCTTGAAGAAGTTGGCAAACAATTTGGTGTTACGCGCGAACGCATTCGTCAGATTGAAGCCAAGGCTCTGCGCAAACTACGCCACCCATCGCGTGCCCAGAAGCTTAAAACCTTCGCAGATGCACCCAATGCACCGGCCAACCTAGACGGCAGTTACTAAGCCAAGAGGCTGTCTCAGAATAGAGAGCGTAGCAAAGGAAAACGGAATTGTGTCGGATTTTTGACACCCTTCATTTTCCGGTTTACACATTAAGGCTTTCCTTAAGACGGAAAAGGCTTCGCCAAATAGTTGATCACCCTCACCCCAACCCTCTCCCTCAGGGAGAGGGGCTCAATAAAGAACACCCATGATTCATCCGGCTTATGGAAGATGAAGAGACATCTTTCAGCTGTGAGCTAACGTAAAACGTCAACTTTTTTAGAGTTGGTGAAGGATGCCGGATTTTCACCCCATTTAAGGCGAATAGCAGCGTCTATATAATGACTATGGGGAAAAAATTCGGCCAATATCCGATTTTACGCAGTCACTTTACCATTCTCGGATAGACTCCCAGTCATTCGATTCAAGCATGGCGCCCGTCATTCCCTAGGCTTAAGTCGGGAGTCCATTAAAAAACAAACGCTCTGTTTGATTTTTCTTTTCTGCCTTTGCGGTGGAACATCGAAGACACATCAACAATAGACATTCACCCTTAATCCTTTACAGTCGTCGGAAACCATCGGCGGGGAGAAATACCTTATTTAGCATAGCCAAGGAAGGTGAATCGCGTGAATCATGCACATCTAAAAAACGCACAGGATCACCGATCCTCACTGTACAGCCGAATCCTTTTAACCATTTTACCTGCAGCACTGATCGCCGTCGTTGCACTTTCCATCTTTAACTATCTTGAACTAAAACACAAAAACCTAGAAAAGTTCACCAGCATTCAAGCACAGAGCGAACAGCAAATCATCGACACCTTGAAATTAATGGATAGCAGCTACCGCATGCTAGAGACTCGATTAACCCTAGAGATGCAAACGCACTTCCCCTTATTACTTGCAGCCTATGCCAGCGCCGGCAATAACCCTGCCAAAATGGATCTTTCCACGTTAAAAAAACAGATGGGAGAGCAACTCAATATTTACATCATTGATGCCGATGCCGTCGTTCGCTGGTCAACCGATGATTCCGGCATAGGATTTGATTTTCATCATTATGGTCTAAATGAGCGCATACAGACGCTTCGCATGGGCAATCGCATGGCCACTGAGCGCATCCGAACCAGCGTCGTCAACGGCCAACTCGATTATTGGATTTACCAACCCACCCCTGATCATCACTTTATTCTAGAGATCGGCTTCAACTCCCCCAAGGCATTGCGTCAGATCGTAAAAGAGCTGGATCCACTGCATATCACTAAAAAACTGGAGCGAAGCGCTTATATTGACTCGATAAATATCTACGATGTTTTTGGACAGCAATCCAGCCATGGTGACCCCACGATAAAGCCTGATAAAAAGCGCATGGAAATGATCCACCAGACCATGGCACAAGGCAAAATTGTTATCGATCGTCCCGAGATGGTGACTATTTATCGTTACCTTGATTTAAGGCCGATGAAAGAGTCGATCAGCAATCCCGGAAAAATCATACGCATTCAACTTAACAAACAACCGCTACATGACGCCTTGCGCACGGCAGCATTAAACAGCTTCATGACGGTATTTCTTTTCTTGGTGGCACTCTCTGCTGTCATTATCTTTCTCAGCAAGCGATTGACCCGACCCTTAAAACACCTGCGTGATACGGCGGTGGCCGTCGCTGCCGGCGAAATGCACCAGCGAGTAAGCCTCACGGGCAGTGATGAGGTGCAGGAAGTCGCCACAGCCTTTAACCAGATGTTGGAGACCCTTGCATCCAATGAACTTCGTTTGGAACAGATGGTTGATGAGCGAACAGAGAAATTACAACAGGCAGCCTTGAACGCTGAACGACTTGAAAAAGATAAACTTCGCCTGCAAGAAGTAAGTTTAAAAGCACGCCATGCAGAGGGCTTGGGAAAAATCGCGGCTGGTGTAGCGCATCAATTTAACAATATTTTGGCCTCCATCAGTGGGAATGCCGAACTCATTGGCCTGCAAAAAGAGCTCGGCAACGATGGTCACCGCTTCTGTATTACCATCACCGATTCAGTTAATCGCGGCTCAACACTCACCCGAAATCTTCTCGCCTATACAGGCCAAGGCTTCAGACAAGCTCGCACACTCCATGCTGGCGAAATAATCACCCATGAACTCAACGTGCTGAGCATCGGACTACCAGCGCATGCAACGGTGTCTGCTGACTGCCGCAGTGATACACCGCTGATCAGCATGGATCCAACAGAATTCAGACAGATTCTGCTCGCACTGATCAGCAATGCCGGCAAGGCCGTGGCGTTAACAGGAGGTCAAATCACTGTCGGAACGACACTAGCAAGCCTCGATGCCGCAGCGCTCGAACAACTACGTATTCACGAGGGAATGCTCGACGGGGATTATTTACAACTCACGGTAAAAGATGATGGTTGTGGTATGGATCACCATCTCGCAGCGCAGATATTTGAACCCTTTTTCACCGTAGTCCCTGTTGATGCAGGCCTCGGTCTCTCCGCACTGCTGGGTATTGTCCAAAAACTGGGTGGCGGCATCAATGTGCAGAGCAAACTAGACCAAGGAACAGAAATTTCTATCTATCTGCCCACCATAAGCCCCAATAATCACCAACAGAGCCAAACATCCACACCACCCACTCACAGCGCGGGCCGGTGGATACTGATTGCCGATGATGATTCATCCCTCTTAAAAACTACCCAACAAATATTAGAAAAGCAGCACTTTAAGGTACTCACCGCAACCAATGGCGAGCAAGCCGTACAGATTTTCAAACAACATCAGGCAGAGATTGGTGCTATCATACTCGACATGAATATGCCAAAACTGAATGGCGAACAGACCCTTGCTCGTATTCGCACGCTGGAGCAGACAACGCCCATCTGGATTTGTAGCGGCTTTGATGAGATTTCGATTGCTTCCCATCTTTATGCCGAGGGGCTCACAGGCTTTATCCCCAAACCCTATCATAGTGCAGATCTGATCATGCCCATCCGACAATATATTCCGGCACATTAACGACATTACGATGGACGTCAATTTCACCGCAAAGAAAAGGCGTAGATATAGGCATCCTTCACCAGCCATAAAAAAATGTCGCCGCTCTACACAACTAGCAGATGCCTATTTAGCTTCCGAGCCAATTTCAAAACTCATGAGTGGCGATCGGCGGCTCCACTTTGGCCCATTGCCGCGCTGGTGTTCGCTCCATGGAACCTCCATACACCTCATTCCACCTCAAAAATGGACTCAAAGTGAGATTGCCGCTCATCCACCCAGAGTTTTGCAATTGGCTCTTCCGTAAGTCGGATTATCCGGGGGCGTTTTTTTTGCACGCCGAAGCTCTTGCTCCCTCTCCCTCTGGGAGAGGGTTGGGGTGAGGGGATCAACTATTTGGCGAAGTCTTTTCCGTTGTAAGAAAAGCCTTCATGTGTAAACCGAAAATTGAAGGATGCCGGTTTTAGAATCAAGCAGAGCGTTTCATTGAGCTGGATTTCCGACTTAACCCTCGGGAATGGCGAGCAGAGAAACGGCTTGTGAAGCGAACCCGATCAGCTCCGAAATAACGGACAACCCATACTTGAATCGCTAGATCGCATAGCGGGAACGCCGCTCAAGCTTTCCGAGGGTTTTCAATCAGATGCAAGCCAGAGCACGCTGTAGATGCGTGTAGAGAATAGACTCCTGCTCCAGCCGCACCTGCTGCCCTAGGCTGTTATGGCGCAGCGCATCATAAAGTGCTGCCTCCTCAAGCGTCAAACGAGGCAAATCTCGTAGCTGCGGGCGTGGTTCTTCTATCCACTGCTCACGGTGTGCCAGCAGGGTCGAACGATCCATCAGTAGAGAACGAGCATGCGGGATATGTGCACGCAACTGATCAAGAATAGCAAAACCGTGGGTATCAATATCACCCCAGTAATAAACCTCACAGCCCTGCAACCATGCTGCAGCCTGTGCCAACGCGTCAAAGCCATAACCCGCACCAAAAATAAGCAGACTCTCATCGTGATCTGGAAACGCCAGGTAGTTGACCTCATTCTCCGTAATAAAAACCCGCTTCACCACCGGCCTCATCTGACGCCAAGCCTTCGCGGTAATGATAATATCTTGATCATCACCGCAAGCTAGCAGACGAATCCCTGCATCAAGGGGCCGCAAGCGCAGTTGCAATGGCTTATCTTTAAAACCATAGCGACCGGCAAATCCGGCCACGCCTGTAAAATCATCATTGATCGCATAGACCGGCAATAATAGCTCAAACAGTTCGCCCAGCACCAACCGGTGCGACTCGATAAACTTACTGTCGATACCGGGCAAACTCACCTGTCGCAGATAGATACGCGGGTTGGGATGCACCTGCATCCACTCACACACAGCAAGTAGCCGAGCCCATGATTCCTCCACCTCCAGCAGCTTTAGTGGCCGTTTAAGTAGCCACGGTGTTAAGCTCGGCAGACGAACAACCGTTTGTCTGTATAGTGTGCAGAACCTTTTCAGATCGTGGCGTTTACCGATCACCGCTACGGCCTCAGCCACTGTGGTAATCAATAGGGCTGTCGGAAGCTGTTGCTGACCTAGATTGCGGTGGTTGAAACCTTTCCACTCCAACGTCAATCCCTCTCGCTCCGCAAAGTGGCGAATCAGCTTTACCCAATCCTGCAGCTCAGCGAATGATGTTAGCATCAGCTTCGCCGTTGGCACCCTCAAGGGCAGACGCAACGGCAAGAGATCGCTCTCACTGACCGCCGCACGACAGAGTTCGCCTTGGTTCCAATAACGTTGTAGTCGCGCCTTCAGTTCCGCGGTGCTAGTCCACTTCACCCGTCTAAGCCTTTTCGCTGCCGCAACAAGCGAGCCAGGCCATCAGCTGGCTAACCTTCACGCAGCTTTTTCTCTGCCCTATAGGTGGCAATGCTTAGATTTCGTAGTTTCGAGACATTGCCGGAATCATTACTAACATAACCGACATATTGTACATGCGGCTCAATAATATGAATCTTCTGCAACGGCGTCACAATCAATAGCTGCAAATTCAATTGTTCAAACAGTTTCAACCCATACTCTGCCGACTCGTCCGAGCCACGACCAAAAGCTTCATCAATCACTACAAACCGGAATGAGCGCGAACGCACCGTGCCCATCTCCAGACCAAACTGATAAGCCAGACTCGCCGCTAAAATGGTGTAGGCCAACTTCTCTTTCTGACCGCCCGATTTACCACCCGAATCGGCATAGTGTTCATACTCACTATCATCTTCACGCCAACGTTCGGAGGCAGCAAAGCGGAACCAGTTGCGAACATCGGTCACCTTGCGTGTCCAGCGTGCATCCAGGTCGACCAAACCTTCGCGACCGCGAAAGCGCTCAATAATTTGCTTCACTTGGAGGAATTTTTCTTCTGAATATTGACTCTCTTCGGAGCCGGTAATACTCCCCTCAGTACAACTGCGTAATTGCTGCTGAAAGGCATGAATCTCTGAATCGGCCGCCGATTGCGCCAGCAGCTTAATATAACGCCCGGCTGCCGCATCATAATCAATCTGCGTGAGTGACTCATTGATTCGCTCGACCCGTTCGCGAATCGTTTCGCGTTCCATATTCAATTGGCCCTGAAAGTTGGCAATCTCACGGATGGTGTTTTCGTTCAGTAGCTCCTTAAAGCGCGCTTCAAAGCGAGGCAGGTCATCACCATCAAGCCCTTGCAGCAACTGCACATACTCATGCGTCGCCCCCAGATTTACATCGATTTCTTGCGTCTGCAGTGGATACTCTCTGTTATATTCACTCATGGCCTTAATAATATGGTCGCGCAATCGAATAAGCTTCGCATCAAGGTTTTTCAAGCGCTTGGCCAACTCACCATCGAGCTGATGTTCATGCGCATCACACGACTCCACCTTACGCTGAATATCAGAGCCAAGGAACTCCTCACAGAGCGCATCCAACTGCGCTCTAAAAGCTAATAACTGCGCTTCGGCATCCTGCAGAAGCTGCTGTAGTTGTGTATAACTCTGGCTGGCATCACTGCGCTTCTGCTCACTTTTGGAATGTTCATCGCGTCGCTTGAGCAGCTGTTCCTCATCCAGTGCCAACTGCTTAAGCACCTGCTGCCGCTGCTCGGCCAACAAGCGCAACTGATCTGATGCCGCCTCCAGCTTCTGCTTCTCTTCGATTAAACCTCGAATTTCCAGTGCCAGGGGCCGCCAGTTAATATCCTGAAACTCCGGATAGGCTTTAAGCTGCTGTAATAGATCAAGTTTCCGCTTTGTTTTTGCCAGCACGCCCTGCAAGCCCGTGATATTTGTTGCCAGCGCCGCCAAGACCTTCTCTTTACGAACCGACTCCTCTTCCAGTGCAGCAATTTTCTCAGCGTTACTCCAGCCCAAGACAAAACGACGCCGATCATCCAGACGATGGCGATCATCTTTTTCATGCCGACCGCCCTGTGCTTTAATCTGCCCTGTTAACGTAACCGCGCGTGTTTCACGACGAAACTGCGCCATGGTTGTGGTGCAGGCATAATCAAAGCGTTGCCCCAACTCCGCCTGTAACCACGCATAAAAGAGAGAGTCCGGCTTCACCTCCAACTTGTGTAACAGCGAATTTTCACTCCAACGGGATGCTGTTTGTGGCTGCGCACGCACTCGAAAATAGACCAAGCGACCATGCAATTGATTCTGATTCACCCACTCGGCCACCTGCGTATAGTGCTCATCTGCCACCAACAGTGACAAGGCAAAATTATGCAGCAGCCGTTCGGCCGCCCCCTGCCAATCGCGCTCATTCTCACGCACCTGAATCAACTCACCGGCAAAAGGCATCGCCTCTTCATCCAGCCCCAAGGCCGCACAGAGACGACTACGAATAGCAACCTGCTGTTCACTAATATTACTTTTGCGCTGTTTTAAACCCTTCAGCTCCAGCAGCAGCGTATCATGTTCCCGTTTACCGGCCGCCAAATCCACGCCCAGCTCATTCGCACTATTCTGACTCTGCGCCTCTTCATCTTCCAGCCTTTGCACCATTGTCAGACAAGCATCACGGTGGCTGAGAAAACTCTCCAAGTCTTTCACCGCTGTAAGTTCCAGCTGCGCAATCAATGCATCATAACGCTCAGCCCGATGCAGAGAGCTCGCCTTCTGCCGTTCTTTTTCAGCGATCGCTGTCTCCAACTGCGCAATACGATCACCACCCTGATCACCAATAGCACGCTCTAACTGCCGCTCCTGCTGTCGGCCATCACGCACCTTTAGCTCCAACTGACTCATCCGCAAGCGCAAACGCTCAAGCTCGCTATCCAGCTTCTCGATGCGTGCCATTAGCAGCGTCGACTTCACCTGTGCAAAATAGAACTGCAGCGCCTTTCGGCAGCCCTCTAGCTCTAACTTCTCACGTTCCAGCAGAGCGAACTTATGGCAGTTTTCCACCAGCGGTGTCAGTAGCGCCACCTGTTTTTTAGCAATGAGCACCGCTTTATGAGCACGATCCAGATCATCAAAATGGGCGATTAACGCCTCCATACGCGGTCGCACATCAAACGGCTCAAGCATATGACTGCGCACAAAATCAGTCAGATTACCAATCGACTTCATCGATACCGTCTGGTGAAATAGCTCCAACGCTTGATCGTTTTCGATACCAAAACGGCGGCGAAAATGAGCGCCATAAGGGGGAAAGGCATCAAAAACCTCGACCCGATCATGTTTGAGCCGCTTGCGCAGCTGTGCCATATCCGTACCAAAGGAACCAAAATCTACAGCCGTCGACAGCTCACGATCCGCTACTGCATAAAAACGCTCAGGCTGCCCTTGTGGCTGACGAAACCAGAACACCTGCGCCAAGGTCACGGTTTGATCATAACCCTCATTATGAAACACGCCCAGGATCACCGAATAACTACCGTGATCACGTAGCGCCACCGGTTTGGCGGTTCCTACCGCTTCACTCTGCTCCGATTTATAAAAACCCAGCACATAAGAGCGCAAATCACGTTCTTTGGCGGCAGCACCGGCCGCTCTGTTGTAAGCAATACGGTGGGCAGGCACCAGTAGCGTGGTGACTGCATCGACCAGCGTTGATTTCCCCGAACCAATATCACCCGTAAGCAGACCATTTTTTCCATTCAAATAGAATGGCCATACCTTGCCATCGAAGGTACCCCAATTAAATACCTCCAGCTTCTTCAAGCGAAAACCGGTCAAGGCATCATCCGTGATAAAATCCAAATCCAACACTTGATTCACGCCTTGTCTCCTTGCGCCTGCAGTAGGGCCTGATATTCACTTAGACGGGTATCAAACTCCGCCAACCACTGCGCATCCACAAAGGATTTAATAATGCGATGCAACTCGATCATCTTCTCAACACCGTGCAAGCGACGCGCAAAACCCATTTTAACCACTTGATTGATATAACCATCCACCTGATCAATCAAGCGCACCTCATTACTCCCCTCAGGCAGAAACACCCGAATCATCTCTACCACTTCATCACGCGAGAGCAGTACCCGCACCTCTCCACCGCTGGCATCCGACTCCGCCATCTTCTCGCGCATCAGGGCCAACAGCAGACTCACATGAAAGGAGAGCTGTCTGCGCGCCACCAGGCGTGGCAACTTCTCATCATCGGCGCTAACTTCACGAGCCCGCAAAAAGGCATACCCTTCCGCTTCATCCAGAATCAACTCCAGACCCAGAATCTCCACATACTCGGAGACCGCCATCTGCAGCGTAAGCAGCGATTGCCACAGTCGCACCTCCGCCTCACGGTCGATCATCCCCTTGCAAAGCGCGATCACCACCATTGAAAGCTGCGGATTACGCCCAACACTCTCCTGTTGCTCATTCAGTTCCATATTGATGCCCATTTAACCTCTATTTTATCGCAAACCTAGCGTCTTCTACAGCCAAGGCATGGCCGCTTACTTCAATAAATAAGCGCTCTCAACGCTATAGATAAAACACCCCAGATCCAACTTCTCCCGCGCCAACAACGTCAAACGCTCATGCCAATGAAGCCTATAGCAATACAAGTATCGCGACTACCTTTCCTCATCACTCCCTAAGACTGGAATCCATGCCTGCCTTGTCTCTTCATTCCCGCAGAGAGCCTGCCCCCACGAAGGCGTGGGGCGGGAATCCATATCAAATAAAACGCCCTATCGCGTAGCGGGAGCGTGGGAAAGAGGAAATAACAGGCTCAACCAGAATTTAAAGCATTATAGTGCAATTTCACATACTGTCCTCATTCAGCCTTGTGGTTTTCAAATAGTTCATAAGGGGTTTTGAAGCCTAAGCAGTTTTTTTATTGCATACGTGCAAGTGGGCTTATTTTTTGCAAACGCTGACGCCAGTTAGTGGCAGCTTGTATATTGCCCGCTTTTTCTTCCAGCCTCATCATTGCGCGCAGCGCCGATTCATGATCGGGTCTCAAAATCAGAATACGTTGCAGTGCCTGGCGACGCGAAAGACCATCGGGTGCTGTATGGGCTAAGCTTTCAAACATTCGGTCGGCCAAGGCAAAGGCTGGCCAACGATCTTTAGGGTTGGCACGATGGGCTAGGCGTGCCATCTCTACCGCCCGCTTTTCATCACCATTTAACTCCGCCAGCCATACACGTACATTTAGCGCTGTCGCTACACGCGCCCGCTTAAAGGGGCTTATATCCGATGATAGCACACCGATTTCTTTGCCAGCCTGAGCATCCGCACTATGCCATGTCAGCAACCAGTGCCACATGGCCACCACATCCACACCTGAACCATAACGCACCTTAGGCAGACTATATTCAATCACTGGCGCCCACTCATCCTGCAACTGCGTATGAAAGTCCGGAATTTCGCCCCAGTAACGCCCCAACCAACTCCACAAGCCTTCACCACCGCTCGCCTGTTGCTGCGTTACGGCATCCATGGACTTATACCGCTCTAGCAACTGCACTGCATCCACACTGCCATCACGATAACCCACCATGGCGATACGATATCCATCGACAAACAGGCTGGCATGATCAAACACTGAGGAAAAAGTGTGCATAATCACCTGAATCGATGCCACATCAAACTGATTCAGCGCCAACCACTGCACAAACAAGCCGCCTCTGTTTAATCGTTCTTTAGCTCGCTGAAACTGTTGTAATGACAACAGATTAGCTCGACCCACCATATCCGGGTGAAATAGGTCACCAACAATTACATCATAATGGTGCTCATCCGTACGTAAAAAACGACGTGCATCATCATGCACGATCTTGATGTGTTTGCTAATATTGCCATTCACAGGTGCAAACCAGTTGGCCGCAGCATCAATAGCCCCTTGCGATAACTCAATAGCCGTTCGTGTAAGTCCCTCAAAGGGGAGAGAGCCGGAGGCTGTAACACCCGTACCCAGACCGAGAAATAACACGGCATGCGGATTTGGATGCAACAGCAGCGGCAGACGCGCTTGGTTTTTCTGCACGGTAACAGCAGTGGGGTCACTGGATGCATCCATCCGCTGAAGATCAGAGAGCAGCAGACGTTGGCCATTTTCCTGTTCAACCACGTGCGTCAGTGAGACGGCATCTTCGTGCAGCGATAAGCTTGCAAAGCCAGCCATCGCTGGCAGTAACGCCGCCACTGAGGGCAGCTGCATGACTGGCACACAGAGCATCAGCAGAACAGGCAGAGCTAAGTAAAAGCGAGCATTTGAGATCCATCTCATACCGCAGAGCAGTAGCAGAAGCGCCGCCACACAGAGCGACAGTGATGTGCCTAAATAGGGAATCATGACAAAACCAGCCAGTAACGCGCCTACAGCAGAGCCCAAACTATTCACTCCGTACCACCAGCCCCCCGCTTCGGCATGCTGACGGTGAAAACGACGGGTCAATAGTGGCAGCCATGCCCCCAGCAACAGTGTCACAGGCAGTGTAAAGAGCGCCACCATGGCGCCTTGAAACAACATAGCCATAATCAATGAAGAAAAATCGCTAGCTGCTGCCCACTGACTCAGACTAGCCAGCCCATACTGCCCAAGCACTGCGGCGAACGAGGCCAGCAAAGGCAGTAGATTCAACCATCGTGCTGCATGCATACGGGCAGCAAACAGGCTACCCAAACCAATACCAAGCAGATAAACCAAAAGCAGTAGCGCTAAAATATATTCAGTTCTCAGCAACACCATGCCATATTCACGTGTCCACAACACTTCCAGCATCAGTGCCGCAGCACCTATACCGCCATAAGCCAGCAGATCCAACCACGGCGGTCGCAGCGTCTGAATCTTAGGCTTGCTGTTACACACCGCATCTGTATCAGCCGTGAGGCGAGACAGCAAGAAGAAACAGAAGGCCAGCAGCAATCCAACAGATGCCATAAGCCAGAGCGATGAGCGCCAGCCAAGCAGTGGCAACAACAGCAAAGGTAGCGTCGCACCAATAGCCCCACCGATAGCGTTTACACCATACATAGATGATAGTGGCAGATCAATAGAAGAGGCAATGCGAAGAGCCAGCGGAAAAGCCAAGCCCATCGCTACAGCAGGCGGCAACAGCAGCAATAGCACAGAGATTCCTTGCAAGCCCTGCCAACCAGTAAGAGATAACCCCTGCCCCCACAAAAGCAAGCCCCTATCCAACCACGGCATAGCCATAGGCAGAACCAATGCATACAGCGCAATCGCCCCTTCCAAAAGAGCCAGATAAAAGAGTACCTGTCGTGCAGAGAAAGACATCACACGTTTAGTAAGCAAGAAACTACCAAGCCCCAGACCAAGCATAAAAGCCGTGACGGTAAAAACTACGCCGAAGATGCTAATACCAAACATCAAGGAAAGCATTCGCGTCCACAGCACCTCATAAGCAAGCGCTGTTACACCCGTTGCACCATAAAGCAATAACAAAGATAGGATGAGTGTCTTTCTGCTTAAAATCACAAGCTAGCCGTCAGGTGAATGCCACCTGTGGTAGAGAACATGCGGGGGACGAATGAACACGCAGAAAAATATGAAACACCTTCATCACTGCAGGGTGTATGATATAACCCGGATAAAGCCGTTGTAACAGCAATATTCAAACTCAAATAGGGAAAGTTAAAATCGTGTATATTCGTGTTCATTCGTGGCTAAGTTTTTTATCGTTCAGATTTCTATAAAGTTCTAATTACCATGGCCAAAACCAGGCGATGGCTGTCGCCGAGTGCACACAGGCCAGGGTCATACTAAGGCCGGCAAAAATCATATGCGGTATAAATACATTTTTATCAAAGCCCACCATGGCAATACCTAGCGTACCTGTAATCAGTAGCAGGATAAGCAGACTCAGCCCCATGGCAAAGAGAATCTGATGTTTACGTTCAACATCAACCTTGCGCTGCGGACTCACTTCATCATCACCACTAAACTGCTGCATAACTGTTTCGGCAGAAGTGGTATTGGAATCGTTCAGGGGATGCGATGTAGGCGATGCAAAAGCAAACGTTGAAGCACAAAATAGTCCGACAAACAGGAGCAGTAGGCGCAAGCTTTTCACGACTTATCCTCTTCTTCAGGATCATCTCGCAGTGCCTGGCGCCAGTGCAGAATAGCCATCAGTATCATCGGCGCAAACACTAAAAAGAAAAGAAAAATAAATATAAACCACGGTGTATCAATCGACACATGCAAAAAACGGTAACTATCAACTGCCCATGCACTTATGGGAGATAAAAGAAGCGTTATAAATAACAGCTGGCGCCATATTGTTCTCATCATTACTCCTTGGTCTCTTCCGTATCCATTGCGCAACGAAAACCAAAAAAGTCCGAAGCGTAATTTGGTAACGCATAATTTCTATGATATGTTGTGGTAGAGAGCGGATCACTTTTCCAAGAGCCACCACGCATCACCCGGTAGATCAGCACCTCTTTTTCATCTGAGCCACGTTGATAGTTCGGGTCTTGTAACTTAGGTGCAAATATTTCCTTTACCGCTGCCGTACCCGGATAAGGTGTAAACTCATCAGCCACCCATTGTTGAACATTGCCTGCCATATCCATCAAGCCATAAGGGCTTGCCCCTTGAGGGTAGTGGTTTACAGCTGTGGTATGGCGCATTTTATAATAGGTATTTAGATTATCAGGGTTCATCGCACTACCCCACGGCCAGCGCCTGGCATCGGTGCCTCTAGCAGCCTTCTCCCACTCAGATTCTGAAGGCAATCGTTTACCAACCCATGAACAGTAATCACGTGCATTATACCAAGAGATCATGGTCACTGGATTCATTGTCATCTCTGCTGAAACAACACCATCCTTCCAGTTAAGAGGGGGACGATAGTGGTTAGCCGCCACAAAAAGAGCATAAGCTGCTTGTGTTACCAGATATTTGTCCATTTTATAGGACGGCATACGCACAAGATGAGCCGGTTTGTTTTCATCATTCGTGCGAGCATCATCACTGCCCATCGTAAATACACCCGCAGGTATGGTGACCATCCAGTTCAGATCACGCCACTGCTCTTCACTAAGAAGCGCCTTTGCTTGAGCCGACGTGTAACCAGCCGCATCTCCGCCTTGATCTTCGTGCGCCTTTTGAAGGTGGATTTCTTCACCGGCCGCCCGAATATGCTGCTCCATATCCGCCACTTCATAGCTGCTCTTTGCCTGCATTTCATCAAGCCGCAATGACCCCAACTCCATCACATGCAAAGAACCACCCACCATCGCAATCGTAATACAGCTTACTAGCGTCGCCATCAGCAGGCTTTTTCGGCGGCGTTTCTGTTGTGGGCTAATCTGCGGGCGTTTCATCCGCGTGACTGACCTACCTGCTCGCCATCATCAGGAAGGGGATCCGCATCAGGCGCCGCACCATAGCGATGCAACCAACCCGTACGACGGCGAACTAAAATTTCACCGATAAAACCACCTACAGCACAAAATTCCATCTGTAGAATCATAAACATCACCCATAACCCCCAAGGGAGCAATTCCACACCCTCTGGCAGAACGCCATGGGTACTTTGATAATAGCTAATAAGCAGCACTGTCAGAGGCGGAAAGTGGGCCAGATATTTACCACCAAAACCATAAATCATGCCAATAACAATACCAACAAAAACAGGCATTAAGGTCATAGCCACAAGCCAATTTGCATTAAAAGTGGCCATGCCAACAAACCACTCCAAATGAACACCTAAAAGTTCAAGAGCGGTCTGAATCAAGGCCCCACCGACAAAAAAAGCCGTGACACCTCTTAGCCAAGTTGGCGCCCACTGTTGATGGACAACATCCATAGCTGCTTCTTTATTGATCATGACGGGTTGATCTGCAGAGTGATTCATTAACTTCCCTTTAACTTTTTCTGTTCGGCTTTTCGTGTTTCTTCCAAATACCAGCTTCTAACCTTTAAACTAGCAAAATAAAGCGACAGCACTCTACGGTCATCTTCGGATAGCGATGCATAAGATGGCATTTTAAATTTTTCTTTTAAACGCGTAGCAAGCATCGATTGAGGATTTTTAGAGGAAAAATAGGTATACAACCACTCTTCAGAACGCAGTGAGCCAATACCATCAAGACTAGGTGCAGGGATTGTTTCATAGAGATTTTTTACAGACCATATTTTATGACAGTTACGGCACTGTAATTTTTTATACAGCGCTGCACCGCTGCGGGTCAAGGCAGCATCAGCCGTGGAGTAATAAGGCAAACCACGCTCAGAAGTATCCGGCTTAGTTGGAGAGATGAGAGATTGAACAACAGCAACCACAAACACAGCAGCGAGTGATAATATAGCTGTATTGATGACTGTCATCCATGAAATGCGTTTTAGCATATTCAGTCTTGAGCTCTAGCTTCAGCTTCCCGTTCTGCCAACAACTCTGTGCGACGAGCCTCTTGTTTAGCCGTTACTTCCTGATATTTCTTAAATTCTTCAGGGCTCATTTTACTCTGATCATTATCATCAAAAACCAGATATTTAATATCTTCATCAAATTGTTCATTTCTGGCAGCCCAGCGAATACCAAAGACCACACCAACCAGTATAGCTGCACCACTTATCAACCAGATATAGATAGTCCAACCATCTTGCAACTCAATTCCAAACATCAATCACTCCTTTGTCATGCTTTATTATCAGAATAAAAATCCATCAAGCAACTGTAGTGCGGCAAAAGCAATGGCTGCAAATACACCTAGTACAATCATGAGCATTAATACTTTCTCACCCGTTTTAAGCTTCGCACCCTGACCTGTACGGGCAAAGACTGCAATAATACCTAAAAACAGCACAATACCGATCATTAAAAAAATAAAAATAAACACGCTATAACCCTGACTACGCATGCTTTCTATGCCCAAATCAAAGCTTTGCTTAACCACTTCAGCCGCCATCACGCTACTAGAGAATAGCATTGTGCAAAATAGCACTACTTTTGTTATCACTACGCGCATACTCACCCCACTTTAGTGGCGGCAGCCTACAGCATTCCCCATCCAACTCCACCATTGCAGCGCATCATAGTTGTCTGGGGGTGGGTCTTTAACCCCGCAGTTTTGATTTTTTCTACAGGATTAAAGTCGCCACGTGATAATTGAAACAGCATGCGTTCCCACGCAGGAGCGTGGGAACGAGAAACGCTCTTTTCCCCATCCCCAACAACAACATTCACGTATCAGAACTCGCTTGAGCAGCAGAGTAATGCTTTATTGATATAAGGGACGATGGAGGAAAAAAAGGCAAAAAAAACGCCGCCCGAAGGGCGACGCTTTTCCTTAAACTACTAACTTAGTGAACATTGTTACGTGGATCAGGTGTACCTTTTTTATGCTTATCAACAAACAGACCATAGATCACTGGAACGAGCAGCGCAATCGCAATAACCAAAGCGCCTGCAAATTGTGGATTATCCATATTAATCATATTCAATCTCCTTAATGTGCTATGGTGTGGTCTGGGCGCCATGTAAAGTGCGGCAGACGTTTCACAGTAATAATAACAGCGATGCAGAACAGAATAAACCACCATACTGCAATGGTATAACCCTTATCCCACCAAGGTTGTTTGGCCAAAATAGTCCCGTCAGGCTGAATATTGAAGAAGTTCGCCTTCACAACATCTGGACCAATGATCGAATACTCTTCCAAATCAACACCTGCATGTTGCAATTCAACAATCTGCGGCGCTATCACACGCAACTGATCAAGATCAATTGGATGCTGAGCACGCTGGAATGTATAAGGAGAGTCAAAATGAGCCAATGAATCTTCAATCATCGCCATGGCCTTTTTATTTGCTGCATTATGGGTAATGGACTGATCATTCATCACCTCTTGAACCATCGTTGAGTTCATTAATGCAACATAGTCTCCATAAATAGCGGCTGTAGGACGCTGCCCATACAAAGGTAACGTGATTGCCATAGCCGTGAAAAAGGTCAACATTAACAGACCAATCACAGGGCGTGGAAGTGGATTGTTATTTTCAGCAATACCACCCAAACTTTCATGTTCCCACGTATGCTTTGCTTCTTTATTCTGATCCTCTGAAGTTAATGTAACCAGAGGCCTATTAAATATCCATGCCATAATATTTCCCTCCCTTATTTAAGATTCAGCACAAAGTCAATCAGCATACGCGCTTCACTATCAGATGCTGGAATTGGTACTTCTGGTGGATAAATAGAGCCTTCCGCGCCTGCAGCATACGCTTTATACTCAACATCCCACGCTTTAAGATCAATGGTATTGCCTTCACTGTCCTTAGTGCCCCACAGATAGTCGTAGCGTGGCATAATGGAGTGTGGTTGAACCAGGCGAGGATTAAAGAAATGCATGGTCATCCATTCACGTGATGAGTTACGTGAACCAACATGCAATAGATCCGGTGCTTTACGATCCGAACCAAATGTCGTTGGTGATTCACCATTAAAGTCACCCACCAGTGGTGGACGGCCAAATGTCTGCCAATCCTGTGTTTGCTCAGGAAGCAGGGTATGACACCACCAGCAGCCTTCACGCACAAACATTGTTTTACCTGAACCAGCCAATGATTGTGAATCTGATGCTTTCAACACGGCATCGACATTCCATCCACGGGTTGCCGTAGCAAACTCAATGTATGGGGTATCATCCGCATCTACACGCACTAAAAACACGCCACCTTTTTCTTCAGATGCTTCCCCAATACGACCTTTACTGGTTGATACGGCTTGAACGTTTTCACCCAGAATATTGTCGTGCGTCAAACCATTTGGAAAATGTGTTCCCGCTTTAAAAACATACGCATTGGTTTTATCAATCGCTGCGCCTGTTCTTGGATCCTTGCTTAAAACAACCTTAATGGGTTTATCTTTACCCTGCAAGAATGGATCATAATAGTTAAAACCACTCTCCCAGCCATAGGTCAACTGCTTTTCAAGCGCCACTTTTGTTGATGACATGCCTGAAATGTCGATGCCCGGCAAATATATGGTTACAAACATTGAGAAGCTCAAGGCAAAGCCAAACATCATGCAACCGATTTTATATTCTCTAAAAGCCACGGATATTCCTCCCTTTTATAATATTAGTATGATAACAGGGCCGACCCTCGTCGGCCCTATACTCTATTTAGCGTGTATAAGCTACTTCAACTGGCTGACGTCCAGCAGGGATCGGATTACCACAACGGGCAGTCATCACCATGTTATACATCCAGATGATATTACCGAAGAACACCATCGTACCACCAATCCAACGAACGATCATATATGGATGCTCTGCAATCACCACGTCCACATAAGGCACCTCGTAGATCTTAGCTGCGCCCTGAATCAGGCCGGAGATAGTCATTGAGGTCCAGTAGAGGGAGAAGCCAATCAGCAACATCCAGAAGTGGAAGTTCGCCAGCGAAGCGGAGTAGAGCTTACGACGCAGCAGAACCTGCATACCGTAATAAACCGAAGCCGCTTCAGCGAAGGTTGAGAAGCCGAGTAGTGCCAAGTGAGCATGCGCCACAATCCAGCCAGTACCATGAATATACCAGTTAATTGCACGCGTCTGCTGGAAGCCACCCTGCATATTCAATGGAATAGCCAGCAACACACCGGTAATGGTGAATTTTATCTCAATATTAGAGACAAAGAGAGACCATTTACCCTGCATGGTCAGCAAGATATTACATACATAAGCAACCGCAGGTACCAGAATCAACACACCTTCCACCGATGCGAATGACTTCAGCCATTCTGGCAGCGGAGAGCTCATCAGATGATGGGCAGCCGGCGTTGAGTAGAATACAACAATAGACCAAAAGTGGAGATGACCCACACGATGAGAATAAAGTGGATTACCCGTGATTTTTGGCACTATGTAGTAGGTAATTGCTGCAGCCACAGGCGTAATCAGCAGACCCAAGATATTATGCGCAAACCACCAAGTCATATATGCTTCATTCAGTCCCGTCAGATGGAAAAACTCAGGCAGATTACCAACCAAGAATACGATCACAGTCATAAACATACATGCTGCGAAAAACCAGTTAGTGGTATAAATACCCTGGGTGCGACGATTCAAAATAGTCATCCATACGTTCAATGACCAAGGAACAACCATTACAAAGGCAATATACAGATCGATAGGCCAAACATGATCTGAATATTCACGACCAGAAGTAACACCAGACCATAACAGCGCCAGCGCTAAGCAGAGGCCTACATTATAAAGTAAGCAGTTCCACACACCCATCTTTTCAGACCATAGCTTGGTGTTACCCAGTGCGGGTGTGATATACATCATAGATGCGGCAAATGCCATGCCGATCCAACCAAAAATTACTGCATGCACATGCACTTGGCGCATATGACCAAACTGCAATGCGTATAGACCATGATACCAATCCGGAAACGCAAGCTTAGCCGCATTAAAAGAACCGATACCAGTTCCAATAATAAACCAAGCAATAGATGATATACCAAAGAACAGCGCCGCTGTTCCTTGAGGAATATTTTCCTCTTTTGCCATTAAATACTTAAGCATCTTTTAAAGACCCCCTATTATATTTACTATTAATCATGCGATTTTTCATCATGCTGGCCTGGCATCAGTAGATACCAAGCAAACCACATGCTAGAAAATGCGAGTGTAACACCAAGAATTGAAGCTATTGTACTCATAATTACTCCTCCGCTAACCCTTCAATCATCGCGTGCTGTTTCAAGGCATAACCAAGAATCAACACAAAAGCAATCCCAAAGCTAAACATGATCCAGTCCGCTGTACCCTGATATGTCATCGGATTAAACGGATCCATAAACCACAATCCAGCCTCACCAAATGGGCCACGGCCCACTGCAAGCAGAAATGCACAAGTAAACACGGATCCATTACCCATGCCTGTTGTCATACCTGCTATAATCGTTAACCAGATACTTTTCATTCAGCCCTCCTCTCTTTATGAATTCAACATGAATTCCTTTTAATATTAGGTACGCTAGCCCAACAATTACCCTTGTCAAGATTATTTCCACACACCCACCAAAATGCTAACTGATTACGCCAAAACTCAGCTCCTTGAGAATCACTTAGAGGAACGACACATAAATAAACATTCCATTGAGATGGGAATCCATTCTCGTTCCCACGCTCCTGCGTGGGAACGCATATTGCTTTCAGAATCTAACAGAACGTTTTTTTAGATATGGATTCCCGATGCAACCTTCGGGAAGCAAGTGGCGGCGTTCCCGCTACGCGATAGGGTTAGACAAATAAACCGTTTCTCTTGGTTTGCCCTGTCATTCCCGTGAAGACGGGAAGCAAGTAGCGGCGTTCCCGCTACGCGATAGGGTTAGATCGATAGAGCGTTTTATTTCCGCGTTCCCACGCTCCTGCGTGGGAACGCATTGCAGAGCGCTCTTTTTGATGTGGATTCCCGATTCAACCTTCGGGAATGACGGGCGGGGGGGATCACGGCTTGTTCCGCGCACCTCGACTATGACGTAAGCTGTTGTAATCATTGTTGTCCCGTCTTAAAAGGGAAACCGCCAAACAGTGCGTCTTGAATCCGAACGCTTATGGTTCGCAGTGTGGGATACTTATTTAGTACCGCAGCCCTAACATCTCTGCTTTACTTTGTATCTTGGTGCCTTTGTGGTGAGTAAGGTTTTCTTGTGTTTGGATCTCTTTCAACGGGTCACGACAGAGCTTTTATGTAACAACATCGCACATGGCGGAGGTCAGTTGTGATAGTTCAGTAGTGGATATAACAAAGGGGGGCATTGTATAGAGTAGATGACCAAACGGTCTGAGCCATACGCCCTTGGCAATCAACTGCTTCTGTAGCGGCTCAATATCAATGCTGTCAACCATCTCAATCACACCGATCGCCCCTTTGATACGTACATCTTTCACCCGTTCACTCTGCCTGCAAGGTGCTAGCTCTTGCTCTAACTGTGCTTCGATTGCCTGCACACGCTGCTGCCAAGATGACGCTAGCAATAGATCAATACTGGCTAGGGCCACGCAACAGGCCAAGGGATTGGCCATAAATGTTGGCCCGTGCATTAACACGCCATGGCCATCTGCATGGATGCCAGCAGAGACGTTAGCTGTGCAGAGAACAGCCGCTAGCGTCATATAACCACCCGTTAAGGCCTTACCAACACACATAATATCCGGTGCAACTGCAGCCTGCTCACAGGCAAACATGGTACCCGTGCGACCAAAGCCTGTGGCTATCTCATCCGCAATCAGTAGCACATCATAACAGTCACATAGCTCGCGTACCTGCCGTAGGAATTCCGGCGCATAAAAACGCATGCCCCCCGCCCCCTGCACCAGCGGTTCCAAAATCACTGCGGCAATCTCATCATGATGTGCCTCGATTAGTTGCCGAAAAGAGCTTATCTGGGAATCATCCCACTGATCATCTGTTTGAGCCGTCGGTGCCTCTGCAAAATAGTGCTGTGGTAACATATCTGCAAAGAGATGGTGCATGCCGGCCAAAGGGTCACACACGCCCATCGCACCAAAGGTATCACCATGATAACCATGGTTTATGGTTAAAAGTTTCGTTTTTTCGCTGCGCCCCTGTGCTTGCCAATATTGTAGGGCCATCTTCATGGCCACTTCCACTGCCACCGAGCCTGAATCAGCAAAAAACAGCTGTTTCATACCGCTTGGAGCTAGGGACAGGAGACGTTCGGCCAGTAGAGCAGCCGGTGCATGGGTGAGGCCCCCAAACATCACATGGGCCATTTTTCCCAGTTGCACCTCGATGGCATGATTCAACTCCGGGACATTATAGCCATGAATCGCGCACCACCAGGAGGCCATACCATCTATAACCTTACGCCCATCTTCAAACTGCAGATGGACTCCAGCAGCACTTTTTACAGCATAAACTGCCAGCGGGTTCTGCATTGAAGCATACGGATGCCATACATGTGCTCGTTCAAATTCCTGCCAATCAGCCTGCATCATACGCCTAACCTCTCTTTTGCCACCAGATCCAGCGTTAAACGCTCCATCACCACGCCATTATCTTCTAAAGAGGCGCCTTTAATCAACTGCTCGGCCTCCGCAATGCGTGCTATGGCAAGCGATAACTCGGCACCGCGCCAACAACGTGCCTCTTCACTGACCTTTTTCCGAGCATCACCAAATATTTTAGCCGTTTGCAGCGGATTGCGATCACGCTGTGATTGATACCAGCAGAACATCAGCAACTGTTGCACACGTGTACCAAGCCAGTAGATCATCTGTACTTCAGCCACCTGCTTTTCAGCTAATAGGTGACAGACAAGATTAATGGCATGCGCATCCCGCATCGCAACCGCGTGACACCACGCTTCGATGGCACCCGGAGCCCGTTCACCCAGCAGATCACCCACGACATCCAGACTGATAAGCGCCCCTTCACCACCATCATAACAGAGCAGACGCTCGATCAACTGCCGGGCAACCTGACGCATGCCATACAAGCGTTCAGCCAGCCACGCTATTGATTCAGGTGCAAGTAATAAGCCTGATTTTTGAATTTCACCGGTCAGCCAACGGCTAAAACTAGCGGCATCTGGTAGTGAAAATTCGCATTGCGCGAGCGCCCGCTCCGCTTGCATTTTTTTATGCAGCGCCTTGCGCCATTCAATGCCCGGCGCACAGATAATCAAGCGATTGCCGGCCATCACCGAGCGACTCATCTGTAGTAGATGCTCTGTCTGCTTGACGTTAGCCGATTGCGCATTGCGCACCAGTGCATAACACTCCGAGGGGCCAAAAAGACCACGATTACGACACGCCTCTTCAATCCGCGCCAGCTCACTCACGTCAACTCGTAAACGCGTCACATCCTTGCTGCCCTCAGCCAACAGCGCTTCCGCCGCCTCAACCAGCGCATCCTGATCTTCACCATGCAGATAGTAGCAGCAGTGCTCGGCGGGCAGCAGCCGCGCAGCTGTTATACGCATAGCAGTTTATACATGTGCAAGGTAAGCCACTGGCTCAAAACCCTGATCGGAGTCGACCGATGGCATCCGATACCCACTGTTTTTGTAAATCCCGCAATAACCGACTGCGTGACGCTTCGATGCTTGCCGGTCCACCCGTCACATAGATATCCCCTTGGCGTTGAAGTGAACCACTCTGCCATAGGGTTTTGCCATCCATCTCTAACATCAATCGACCAGCAACGACCATACGATACTGCGAAGCGATACCCGACAGATCATACGCTGAAGGGCGAAAATCCAGCCCTGACATCTGCAGATGTAAGAGCGCATGGTGGTGCAGATCAAGCACTGAGTCAGCCTCATTGAGCAACTGATAATCTGTTGAAGTCAGGCGTGGACGCAACAGAGCGACTAACGATGCATCAGCATTACCCACAATAGAGAGGCTATGAACCTCCGCTGGAATAGCACTCGCCCCTCCTTGACCCACAAGATGATAACCACAAGAGCTTAACATCAGCAGCACCCATAACGACCACCGTAAACGTCGCCAGTGGGCAGAAAAGGTTTTCATGCGGGCTTCACAACAATATTTAACAGACGCCCGGGCACCAGAATTACCTTCACAATCTGCATATCGACCAACCACTTTTGTACCGCGGCATTCGCTTCGGCGGCTGCCATGGCACCCTGTTGATCGATATCTTTCGCAACCTTAATTTCACCACGCTTTTTGCCTTGCACCTGCACCACCAGCGTAATTTCATGCTGCTCTAGTGCCGCTGCATCCACTTGTGGCCAATCAGCCATCACGGCCATCTGCTGCATACCGAGTAACTCGCCAAGCTCGCAGGCAAAATGTGGCACAAAGGGTGCCAGCATCGTTGCGAGTAGCTCCACACCTTCACGATAAGCCGCCTGTCCACTGGCGCCCTTGGGCTGATAATCCTGTAAATTATTCGTAAGCTCCATCAGCGCCGCAATAGCTACATTAAAGGCAAAGCCATGTTCAAAGGCATGCGTTACGCGCTGGACGGTTATATGAATGCTACGGCGCAACTGTTTTACCGCCGCGTCATCCGCCTCTCCATCGGCAACATCCAGTTTTTCCAGTAGTCGCCAGACACGCTTCAGAAACCGATGCCCACCTTCAACACCTGCGTCATTCCACTCCAGTTCTTTTTCAGGCGGTGCCGCAAACAGTGTAAACAGGCGCGCCGTATCGGCACCAAAGCGCTCAATAATAGCTTTCGGATCGACTGTATTACCTTTGGACTTGGACATTTTTGTGCCATCTTTCAGCACCATGCCCTGTGTGAGTAGGTTTTTAAACGGTTCATCGCCGCCTTCAGCCGAGCTAAATAGACCCGCATCGCGCATCAGTTTATGATAAAAACGTGCATATAGCAGATGCAAAACGGCATGTTCCACCCCGCCTATATACTGATCAACCGGTGCCCAACGACGCATTGCATCACTGTCCAACATGCCGCTGTCGTGATTCGATGAAGTATAACGATCCATATACCAAGAGGATTCCATAAACGTATCAAAGGTATCCAGTTCACGCTCTGCCCGCTCACCACAGCGAGGACAATCCACATAACGAAAAGCATCACACTCATTTAGCGGCGAAGCACCACCGGTCGGCTGCAAATCCGTTGGCAGTAGTACGGGCAACTGCGCATCAGGCACAGGCACTGCACCACATTGCTGGCAATGAATCACCGGAATCGGCGCTCCCCAATAACGCTGACGTGACACTAACCAATCACGCAAACGATACTGAACACGCTCGCCCCCTTTGCCATTATCAGCCAACCATGTGGTAATCATTTGCTTTGCTTGTGCTGAGGTCAAGGCATCAAATTGAGCGGAATTGATCAACTGACCTGGCTCGGTAAACGCCGCGTCCTCAATAGGCCACTCACCCTCTAAGGGACGAATCACCTGCTTAATCGATAGCCCATATTTATGAGCAAAGTCAAAATCGCGCGCATCATGCGCCGGCACACTCATAACCGCACCCGTGCCATATCCCATCAGCACAAAATTCGCGACCCATACAGGCACTGCATCACCGGTAATGGGATGCAGCGCATAACAACCTGTTGCCATACCCTTCTTTTCCATGGTTTCGACATCGGCTTCTTTGGTCGATATTTTACTACACTCTTCCAAAAACAGGGCCAGTTCTGGGCTGTTTTCAGCCGCTTTTTTAGCCAGAGGATGGCCGGCTGCCACGGCCATATAAGTGACACCCATCAATGTATCAGGGCGGGTGGTAAACACTTCTAGCGTCTCATCTGAATCAACCATCGCGAATGACACTTCAGCACCGCTCGATTTGCCAATCCAATTTCGCTGCATGCCCACAACTTTATCAGGCCAACCACTCAATTTATCCAGATCAGTCAATAACTCTTCGGCATAGGCGGTAATACGGATAAACCACTGTTTTAAATTTTTGCGTTGCACCGCCGTATCACAGCGCCAGCAATTTCCATCTACAACCTGCTCATTGGCCAACACCGTATGACAGGGATCACACCAATTCACTTCAGCTCGCGCTTGATAGGCCAGCCCTTTTTCCATCAAGCGGGTAAACAACCACTGCTCCCAGCGGTAATAGGCCGGATCACAAGTAGCAATCTCACGCGACCAATCATAGGAAAGGCCTAAACGCTTTAACTGCACACGCATCTGATCGATATTGGCGTATGTCCACTCGGCAGGTGGGCGTTGGTGTTTAATCGCAGCATTTTCTGCAGGCAGTCCAAACGCATCCCAACCAATCGGGTGTAAAACATTAAAACCATTCATGCGTTTATAACGCGCAACCGCATCGCCTAGGCAATAGTTGCGCACATGGCCCATATGCAAATTGCCCGATGGATAGGGAAACATCACCAAACAGTAATAGGACGCCCGCTCATCATCATCAACAGCTGCATCGATGCCCGATGCTTGCCACTTTTTTTGCCATTTGGCTTCAATTCCCTGTGCTTCATAACGATCAGACACCTGCGATGACTCCTTAAAGCTTTAGAAAGAATAGGTATTTAACAATATCGATGATACCAGTCCTTTCCATAACGCTTACTCAAAATAGAGGCGGATAATGAGGGCAGAAGCACCAGATGAAAAGGAGTAATATTATCAAAAACAGAAAACAGTAAGCATGTTATCGACGAGCCCGACTATTACGACTATCTTTTCACGATTATATCACTTACATTTCAATGGAGTACCCATGAAGCATCCCCATCAATGGCACAAAATTATTTTACTATTGCCCCTATTCGCCCTGAGCAGCTGTGCTAGCATCATAGATAACGTCAACGCCACCCCCTCACATCATCTAGCAAATAAGGATGCTTCGCATTCGAACAAAAGCATTGCTTATCGCATCAAACGAATCGACCAAGCGAGTGATCGCATGACCGCGCGCAATGACATCATGCACGAATTGATTCAGACATCTAATCAAACGTGCGAACATATTCTCTCCAAGCTCCCCAAACAGATCAAACGGTGGAATATAGAGAGCGAAAAAAGCAATAATAGCTCACTACTCGAAGATACAATCGAACGTAGAAAATTTGATAATGTTGACCCATCGCTTGCCTTGCAACAGTCCATTTTCACCCATCCAGCCAAACAAGAACTGGCTCGTGCTATCACTGCTATGATCAAAAAGAATCGTTATCAACTCTATCTAACACTCAGAAACCGCGAAGATATGGATATTAGCCAATACTCTCTAAAACAAGCCCTGCAAAATCTAGTGACTTATCAGCACGCCTGCTCAGTGGAACAAGGCATCTCTGACTTAGCCCTCGCCTCCACACAACAACATACCACCATCGAAGAAAAACAAGCACAGATAGAGTCACTGATCAAACTGCGTCAAACACTCATCGAACAGCGACTGGGTACGCAGGCCATCCAACAACAAATTGATGCCATCATTATGTCCAAATAACTGGCATATAAACATGCAGAATCTGTCGCAGCCATATGCATTCCCACGCAGGAGCATGGGAACGAGAAGCAGAGCGTTTCAGATATGTATTCCCGATTAAACCTTCGGGAATGACGATCTGGAGTCTGATTGATTCGGGCAGCCTAAAAATAACCCTATTTTAGGCATCCTTCACCAACTATAAAAAATAGTTAACGCTTTACGTTACCTCGCAGCTTAAAGATATCGCTTCATCTTCCGTAAGCCGTTTTAATCATGGCCGTTTTTTATTGCCCCCCTCACCCCAACCCTCTTCCTCCGGGAGAGGGTTGGGGTGAGGGGGGCAACTATTTGGCGAAGCCTTTTCCGTATGAAGGAAAGCCTTAATGTGTGAACCGGAAATGAAGCATGCCCTATTTTTTTACAATCTACTTACGACATGACAAAAAAACGGCACCTCGTTAGAGATGCCTTTTTTTATATTATGTTTAAATACTTAGCGATTAGAGCCCAAAAACTTGCCTCATCTTACCAGGCTCAGGTATTGCAGCACCACCGTTACCGCCAGTGGTTCCATCCGCACAAACACATGAAGCAACACCCGGTGGGCAGATACAACTTGGGCCTGGTGCAGGAGCTGGTGGAGTAACGTCATCGGGAGGCGTAATAACCACAGGGGGTGTCTCTTCTGGCACTTCAGGTGGCTTAGGCGCTTCAGCACACTTACCAGCATAATCACCACTATGATCTTCTAAATAAGACGTAAGATCAGAGCTCTTGATCTCCTTAGTCTTACCATCTGGATGACCCGCACTAACATGACAGACTTTAACTTTATCTGCTTTGTTTTTATCTGCTTTATCTTTCTTGTCTTTCTTGTCTTTGTCTGCCTTGTCTTTATCTGAGTCTGCTACAGCAGAAGCAACATTTAAGCTCACACCAGTATCAATCAGACTAAACGAAAAAACAAAAGCCACAACAAATATAGCTGCAAGCAATCTCTTTAACTTCATTAACCTCTCCTTTTTTATCTTCACGATATGTTTAGGTTAGATAACCCTCTAGCCCCTATGGGCAGAGCATAACTATTTAACTATTGACAGCAAGTGCAATAAATGCCCCTATGAGACACATAGACACAGTTCCCCTAAAAAAAGACGCTACAACTGCTTTTTACTAACGACTCTCATCACACTACTTTAACAGCTCCAATTGCTCTGCCATGACCTTCTCTTTTTCACCCAAGCGCATCGCCTGCATAACGTCGGCCTCGGCCCGTGCATCATGCCCTAAGGCTCGATTGCTCAGGGCCCGGTAAAAATACGCTTTGCGCCGATTTTTACCATACGTCTTAATATATTCATTCAAATTCAGCAATGCCTGTTCATAGCGGTGTAGCTTCACTTGTAGGCGTCCAATGCGAAAACTTGCATCCTGATCTTCCGGGTCGATGGCCAACTCGTGGTTAAAACTATTCAGTGCCAACTCATTTTCACCGAGCACTTCGTAACTTACGCCCAGATTATAATAAGCATTATCGTGCGCTGGCTCTTTCTGTAGCACCGTCTTAAAAACCGTAATGGCTTCCGCATAACGATCAAGCTTCATTAATTGATAAGCATAAGCATGCATATCACGGACTCTTTTCTTCACATCCCTACGTGCTTTGCGCAGCTCCAGTTCGGCCAACTCTTTTTTGTGATCCAGCTGTTTATGACGTAGAAGCCTCTCCCATCGCCGTGTGATGCTGGCGTTCCCCAGCCGCTCATGCACTTGCGCTAAAAGGTCTGCTGGAAACGAGGCGGAAAGCTCAGGCAGGGCCTGTTCTATTTCAGTCATATCAAAGTGGGCTCGCAATCGTTTTTTAAACGCTGGAATACCACTCTCTTGCAAGCTGGCAATTTCAAACTCCAGCGCAGGATAATCTGCCGTATTCACAACCCCTTCGCTATTACCAATCAAAGAGAATGCATCGGTTGTCATCAGATGATAAGGCAGCCACTCACTCATGATATCGTGCTTCGCCATTAAATTTTCGCGCAGTTGTGGTTGCGATATTACCGCCTGCTGTTGAGCCATGGTTAGCGGCTGATCAGAAGCAATCAGTAAAAAATAGGCGGACTTCACATAGAGCACCGCACAATGCTTAAAGCTTTTCTGTAGTGAGCGAAGAATAATATCACTACCCGCATCACCAATGCGCGAGTCCATCCACGTCACATAGACACCATCACGCTTGAGCCTCCCTTTGACATCATCAAAAAAGTTCTTTGTATAGAGCTTGGAGGAGCTAAAATAGAGTGGTGTGGTTACTGTATTCAGAATGAGTGAATACCGTTCTGCTCCCGCCTTCACATAATGAATCGCATCATCCACAACAATGTTTACATGCGGATTACTTTCAATGGCAAAATTCCACTGGGCCATACG